>JBOIEG010000349.1:0-10352 GCA_050740915.1 Gammaproteobacteria bacterium
CAGCCCAACAGATTTTTTGATACCCAAAATTTCGGACCTATAGAACGTAACTTTATTCCAAGTAATGAATCAGATGCATAAATACGCCTCAGATCAGTACCCACAAATTCTGCGGAGGAGGCAAATAAGGTAGACACTACTCCAGTCGGCCGAAGACAAGGCTACAGTTGTTACCACCAAAGCCGAAGGAGTTGCTGAGCGCCCGCTTTATAGCCGATACGCGATTTCCCAATGCGATCGCAGCGGATAACCCGGGGTCCGGTGCGTCGGTGTTCAGGGTGCCGGGGATGAACCCATGCTCGATCGCCAGACAGGTAAACAGCGCTTCGACGATACCGGCGGCACCCAGGCAATGTCCGGTCCAGCCCTTGGTCGCGCTGCAAGGCGTCTTTTTGCCAAAGACAGAGACCACGGCCCGATCTTCGGAGGAGTCGTTGGCCGGTGTTGCGGTACCGTGGAGATTGATATAGTCGATGTGCTCGGGGCATAGCTCGGCGCTCCTCAGCGCCCGTTCGATGGCAAGTTTCGCGCCCAGGCCCTCTGGATGGGGTGAGGACATGTGATAGGCATCAACGCTCTCGCCATATCCCAGGAGTGCCACCGCGCGGGAGTCTCCGTTAGCTCGCTCCAACAGCGCAAAGCCGGCCGCTTCTCCGATGGAAATCCCGTCACGTCTCGCGTCCCAGGGGCGACAAGGTCGATTCGACACCAGCTCCAGGGAGTTAAAACCGCATAAGGTGGTCAGGCACAGCGAATCGACGCCGCCAACCACCGCCGCGTCGCACAGCCCGGCCGTGATGTGACGATGGGCGCTCGCAAACACCTTAGCGCTGGATGAACAGGCCGTCGATACGGATTGGGCGGGCCCCAAAGTCCCGAAAAGACGGCGGGCGAAGTCGGCTACCGAGAAGAGGTTATGGGTACAGCGGTATCGATACGAGTCTGGCAGGGTGCCGGTGTCGGGATCGCGCTGGCAATACGCTCTTTCCGTCTCCTGGATCCCAGATGTGCTGGTGCCGATAAATACACCGATGCGATTGGCGCCGTAGCGTGTGTGCGCCTCGGCGACCCGCTCCGAAAACCCATCTTGGATGAGGCCCATATACGCCAGTCGATTGTTGCGGCAATCGAATTCGCCCAGGTGTCCCGGAATGAGCGTTTGTTCCACGCCCTCAACGCGGCCGATCCAGGTGTCGAGTTGAGTGCCATCGAAATCACAAGGCCGCAGTCCGCCCAGCCGGTCCTGTAGCGCGCGAAGGGACGTCCGCACCCCGGCGCCTAACGCATTCACCAACGTATAAGCCGTCACCTGAAGCGGCGACATTAGTCACAACTGAGTTTCGTAAGTGAGTCCAACAGGATATCGAAAAAGCCCATCCAGGGGCTTTTCCGCTCGCTTTGACGCGGCATATCCTGGCGCCGCTTAGCAGGGCGTTTGTTCAACACCCCGTTAAGTGCGAGAAACCGATTCATCCCAGTAATCGTAGAAATTGAACCAGTTATAAGGGGCCAGCTTTACATAATGCTCCAGGCGCTCTGCGTAACGTTGCGTCAAACGTCGTGCCTCTTCGACACGGCGTTCCGGACCCGCCGTTACTTGTTTAGATAAGCATTCGAAGTAGACATCGTAACGCACACCACCGCGATACAAACCGAAGGCCAGCATTACCGGGGCGCGCAAGGCGCAAGCCAGCAGCATCGGTCCGGCAGGAAAGCTCGCTTCTTTGCCCAAGAATTGGCAGCGAGTGGTCCTGTCGGTTGATACCACGCGGTCCCCTAGCGCCCCGATCAAAAATCCTTGTTTCAAGTACTCATGTACCTTAAGCAGAGTCTCGGGGCCGCCGATCGGAATGATCGAGTCGGCGAACTCTGGATTCAATTCATCCAGTACGCGCGTCATGGTCGCGTTGTGGGCCTTAGCCATAAGGATCTTGAGTGGGACCTTACCAAGGCTAAGCGCCAACGCACGCAATACGTCGAAACTACCTAAGTGGGCCCCCAACAAGATACAACCGCGCGCCGCACGGACCTCCTCGAAGAGGATCCCATCGTTATAGACGTGAATATCAAATCGATCTAATCGCCCGCAACGAAAATACACGCGATCGAGGATGGTCGCAGCGAAACAATGGAAGTGTCTAAATACATCCAGGTAGCTCGGTCTGCGTCCTAGCACCCGACGCAAATACGCCTTTGACCCACGCCTCGCCACAGGCGCCATGAACAGGTAATAGAAGGTGATGGGAAAGAGCAAAAAACGTCCTGCGCGACGTCCAATATGGAGTGCGATCCAACGGATCATTAACAGTGTAGTGGGGGTCCCGCGCTCGGCGAGCTGAAACCAATGCTGGCTCATTGCAGATCTTAATCCACGTGTGTTAGCTAAGCCGTAGCTCGCCGCGGGCAAGCGCTTTGCCCTCGCGCCAACATTCAAACCGAACCCGCTTAGCGCTAATGGATTGCAGATGGATCGAAAACCTTTGATCGGGTAGTAACGGTGCAAGAAATTTAGCCGATGGGATCCCGATCACATCGCTTTTCTCGCCGCTTATCTCTAACGATTCCAATACCTTTTCCAGTAAAACAACAGCCGGCACGATCGGCTCGCCGGGAAAATGACCCGCTAGGCTCGGGTGGTCGCTGTGAACAACGCACGCGGCCGCGCAATTCATCGGCTGCTATCAAACGACGTGAGCAATGCCAGTAGCTCCTCGCGCGGCAGTTTCCCGGTCTCGCCGCGAGGCAATGACTCCACCTTTCGCAGCGGCCGCGGCAGGAAAGCCGGGTCCACACGTTTGGCCAAGGCTCTGATGATTTCCTTCTCCTCGAGCTTGGGGGCAACAACCAAAGCGGCCAAGCGGTTGACGGCGCCATCGGACTTGGGCGGTACGATGAAGACGCCGTCTTGCACCCCCTCGATCTCCATGATCGTGTGGTTCAAGTCGCCTAGCGAGGCACGCTTGCCCGCGACATTGACCATGTCAGAATTGCGTCCCAGAAGTCGAAAAGTACCCTCTGAGACACACTCGACGATATCGCCGAGGGGCACCGCTGACGGCACATGACCGCCCTCGACCAACAGCTGGCCGTTCCGTTGCCTTAGGGATAATCCGTCATACAATCGCCAGGCGTCGCCTTCGATCGTACGGCGGCTGGCGATCGATCCAGCTTCGCTAAAGCCGTAGATCTCCAGAACCCGGGTCTGCATCTTTTGCTCGATGCGCCTGGCCAGCCCGATCGCTAGCGGGGCAGTAGCAGAGATGATGAAATCGATCGCGGGCCATTGCAGATCGGCGTCTACACAGGCCCGCAAGTGCACCGGCGTGCTCACCAACACTCGCGGCGCTGGTACCTCAGCTAAAGCACAACGGATATCGTCGGGGAAAAAGGGTCGCCTCATATGCACTGTGATGCCGCAAACCAACGGCAGCAACACCGAGGTTTCAAGCCCGTACATGTGCTGAGGCGGCACTGTCGCGACCAAGGTGTAGCCGCGGTGCAGTCCAAAGCGCCGCTGCGCCATATAAGCGCCGGTCTGCAAACATCTCCAAGGTTTGCTGTTTGGCCTCGCTTTCCCCGTGCTCCCTGATGTAAACGCAATGGCGGCCACATGATCACTATCGATTTCCGGCAGCCTGCCTGGAAGGGGTTGCGATCCATCGGGCAACGCTAACAGCAACTGCTTGAGCTTAAGATCCTCTCGCGGAGCCTCTGTTAGGCAGTAACTATCCGGATAATCGGCGGCTATTTCTTCGCAAACGGCCGCAATGCGGGTGAGTGGTAATAGATTAGTCTGCCCTCTAAGCAGAGCGGCGAAAAAACCGACGGTAAACAAATATCGGTCTTCGCACAGATTCATTGCATAGGCACGCTTCGGCAGTGAGTCTGCGACCGTGATAGCATGGGAAAAAAACGTTGTGGCGCTTACCGGTTGCCCCTGGCGCCATGCGAGGGTGCTGCCAGGATCGTATTGGAATAGACGCTGGCACCACGTTGTATATTCAACCTGGTCAATGATCGACGGCACTTCGAAAATCTATCCCCCTCAGATTGCTGCTATTTAGTCCGCTTGCTATCAATGTGGTGACTCAGCGAACGTAAAGAGGCGAAGATCCGCGCATTCTCAGCGTCGTCGGAGCGCAGCTGAAAACCGTACTTACGCGACACCGCCAGGGCGAGCTCCAACGCATCGATGGAATCAAGACCGAGCCCCTCCCTAAACAGCGCTGTTTCAGGGCCGATCTCATGCGGGTGTACATCTTCCAGGTTGAGCGCCTCCACGATCAGGTGCGACACCTCTAACTCCAGTGGCGTCAGGGTTCCCATTGCTTACCTTCGGCCCGACCTGAATACGTTTGCTGCGCGAAATAAACCAAACAAAAAAGCAAGCATTGGTTTTTAACTTTACGAAAAACGAGCAAAAGTATAGCAAAGTGTCCTGGTCCTAACGAACACGTATACAATGAAATATCTCTTTTTTCGACACCTCCGCAACGGACGGCGGTAACGGACCAAGCAGCGCTCGCGCCTAAAAGTGATAGCATCGCGAAAATATCAACTATATTATAGCCATTTCCATTGAACTGCATGGTTAATCTAGCTCGGCATAGAGGCGCGCATAGTGTCCATCGAATGACCGACACGACAGATGCGCTGGTTATTGGAGGTGGTCCGGGCGGCTCGACCATTGCGACCTTGTTGAGGCGTAAAGGTTGGCGAGTCGTTTTATGTGAGAAGGAACACCACCCTCGTTTTCACATCGGCGAGTCGTTGTTGCCGCTTAACCTTCCCGTGTTTGCACGGCTCGGCGTGTTGGATCAGGTAAAACGCATCGGTGTGCTCAAGTACGGCGCTGATTTCTCTTCACATCAGCAAACCGACAAGACCGAGACCGTTTACTTTAGTGATGCCCTCGATAAGCGACATCCCTATGCCTTTCACGTGCGCCGTTCTGAATTCGACCACCTGCTGTTGAAAAACAGCGCTGCAGAAGGGGTCGTGGTTCGCGAAGGCGTGGGCGTCAAAGACGTTATCTTTCGCTCCGGACAATCCCATCTGGTTCGCGCTGCGGATGACCGCGGTGATGAACATGAGTGGCAGGCGCGTTTCGTGATCGACGCCTCCGGGCGGGATACCTTCCTGGCCGGCAAGCTCGGTCTTAAGAGAAAGAACAAAAAGCATCAGAGTGCGGCCATCTTTGCTCACTTTGAAAACGTGACTCGACGCATAGGAAAGAATGAAGGAAACATCAGTATCTACTGGTTTCAACACGGTTGGTTCTGGATGATCCCGCTGCAAGGCGGGATCGCAAGCGTCGGCGCGGTGTGCTGGCCGGAATACCTCAAGACGCGGCGCTCACACCTGGAAGGATTCTTTTGGGAGAGCATACGACAGTGTCCCGGCGTTCACCAGCGTATACAGCGAGCGAAGGTAGTGGGCGAGGTCAGAGCTACGGGAAATTACTCGTACCGCGCCGCCCGCATGTATGGTGACGGTTACTTATTGGTGGGCGACGCATTTTCATTTATTGATCCGGTGTTCTCCAGCGGCGTATATCTCGCCATGAACAGCGCCGTGCTAGGGGCGGAGGCGGTGGACGCACAGCTACGCGGGTCACCTAGCGCGAATCGTCCGATGAAGAAGTTCGATAAGGAAGTCAGGCGTGGACTGAGGGTCTTTTCGTGGTTGATATACCGATTTACTTCGCCGGCGATTCAGGAATTGTTTATGGCGCCTCGAAACGTCTTTCGGATGAAAAAAGCGATCATATCGGTATTGGCGGGGGACGTATTTAGCAATCGAGCGGTCAAATTACCGCTCGCGTTGTTTAAGGTGGTCTACTATGTCGCTTGGCTTAAGGAGCTAAAACGCGCATGGTCTGCGTACCGGAGGAGGCGACGAAATGTGCAGATCCACTGTACCGATGGCGGAAGCTTTCCTGAGAGTTTGTGAAAAAACCGACTGCGCTCTGGATCTCGTGTTCCGGCGGGGCTCGAGATCCTCATGTATTTCAATATACACTCCGGTTGCTCGTCTCCTCCTTGAGACTTGCCCCTGCGGGGCTTGCGCGCCGTTTCGCTCCCGGCGAAACGCTCCTGCGCTCCGGCGGAACACGACCTCCCTTCGCTCGCGACGGTTTTCACAAACTCTGAGTCCTCATAACGTGGACCTCATGCGAAGCATATTCCACGCGCAGGAGGAGAACCCGCTCTGGCGTCGCGCCCCGGTGCGTATCACCTATCTCGATAGGTCAAAGGCGGAGCAATGGGTAGCCGATGATCGGGTCATGGCGGCGATCGCGTTTGGCGCTCGATCGGCGATCGACGCCCTTGACCCACGCCGGGTTACCGTCGGTCTGCCCGAGTTGCAGGCGCCCGGCACAGTGGAGGTTTGGTATAGCGGTGAACCGCTAACCATGGGCGAATCGCGCGGGATATTTTTTGTTAAAAACGAAACGGGTCTCTTTGCCAACCTGCTGCTAGACGAAACGAGCTACTCGGACCTGGCGACTGCGACTTATGAAGCGTATCGCCGCATTCTCGGTCTGGTCCAAGAACAGGGCTACCCGCATGTGTTGCGCGTCTGGAACTATTTCCCCGACATCAATGTGGAGACAAACGGTCTTGAGCGTTATAAGGCCTTTTGTGTGGGGCGCTATTGGGCGCTCAACGCGATCCAGGATTTCGAGCGCAGGCTACCGGCCGCCTGTGCTATCGGTACTCAATCGCCAGGGTTTTTGATCTATTTCCTGGCCGCCAAGGACCCCGGAGTACAGGTCGAGAATCCGCGTCAAATCAGCGCCTTTCGTTATCCGACGCATTATGCGCCGAAGAGCCCGTCTTTTTCTCGCGCACTATTGAAACGTTGGGCCAATGAGACCTGTTTGTATATTTCCGGCACCTCGAGCATCGTAGGTCACGACACTTGGCATCGACGTGACACCGCCTCCCAACTGAACGAGACCTTGAACAACTTAGACGCCTTGATCGCGCACGCTAACCAGGTGGCGACCGGGAGGCGGCTCCGTTTCTCGCTCCTTAGGACCTATATTCGAAAAGACGAAGATCTGGTCGCCATCAAGCAGCAGATCGCGGAGCGGTTCGGTGAAGTGCCCATGCTTTTTCTCCGCGGCGACACCTGCCGCAGCGACCTGCTGATCGAGATCGAAGGTTTATGTGTAGGGCAGTAGGGGCAGCACAACCGTTTTGACCAATGCGGGGCGTGATGCTTTAAAATTGGAGGGTAAGATGATGGACCCGCAATCGACCTCAACAGCGTCGCGCTATAGCCACTATGATGTGGTCATCATTGGTGGGGCGTTTGCTGGCGCAAGCTCCGCCCTGTTACTTCGTCGCTGGCTGCCGAGCTGCCGGGTACTGATCGTCGAACGACAACAACGTTTTGGTCGCAAGATGGGGGAGGCAACCGTCGAGGTATCCGCGTGCTTTCTGCTTCGCGTGTTGGGGTTGTACGATTATTTATCCCGTGAACACCTGCCCAAACATGGACTGCGCTTCTGGTTTACGGACGGACCGCAACGCAAACTAGAGGAGATGAGCGAGATAGGACCCAAAGATCTACCTCGCCTGCCAGCCTTCCAGCTTGACTGTTCAAAGCTTGATGAACATCTGCTTGCCTTGGCCGCTGAGGCCGGGGCCGAAGTCCACCGCATGGCCAAGGTGGTGGCCATTGATTGTGGGTGGCCGCAGAGTCGGTTGCGGATCGAAAGTCCTGATGGCGAACACGAAGTGACTAGCCGTTGGGTAATCGACGCCTCCGGGCGGCGGGCCTTTATCGCGCGACGACGGGGTCTGTATCGACGGACCGAAGAGCACCCCACGACCGCAGTTTGGGCACGTTGGGAAAACGTCGCCGATTTCGACGGGCCCCAGGTGATGGGCTCCGATCCACGTGTAAGTCGGTTGCCTAGGGTTCAGGCCAGCCGCCGCTTGGCCACCAATCATTTTTGCGGCTACGGTTGGTGGTGTTGGGTGATACCGCTGTCCGGCGGCCAGACGAGCGTTGGCGTCGTGTACAACAAGAAGCTCTTCAGGCTGCCCGGTGATGGCCACCTGAACGCACGATATCAAGCGTTCGTTACCACTCAACCAGGCTTGCGAGAGTTGCTTTCGGACGCACGCATGTGCGAAGACGATTTCCTGGCCTTGGGCCACTTGCCCTATAAGACCAGCCGTTACATGGACGCCGGCTGGGCATTGGTCGGGGATGCCGCATCGTTCATAGATCCCTACTACAGTCCAGGACTGGACCATGGCTCGATCTCCGTTTATGCAACGACACAGTTGATCGAAGATGATCTCGCAGGCAGGTTAGACGACGCGGCCCTGCGGCTGCGGATAGCAGAGCACAACGAGCAGTTCCTGCGTTCCTATGATCGCTGGATCGCCGCTCTCTACCTCGGAAAATACGAGCTCATGGGAGCCGCCGAGTTACTCGGGTGTGCGTTTCTGTTCGACACGGCCATGTATTATTTGGGTGTGTTGGGGCCGATCCACGATGACCTTGACTCGTTTCGTCATCCCCCGTTTGGCCTCGCCAACCGCGCAGCCAAACTATTCTACGTCGCGCTGCGTGCCCTTAACGGCAGACTGCTGACCTTGGCTCGATTCCGACGGCAGGCTGGCACGTACGGCCGAAACAACGTCGGGTGGCGCGTGCATCCCGAACCGTTTGGGCTGAAGCAGGGGACTCTAAAGCCCTTGTTGCGCGGGTTAAGGGTATGGCTTTCGCTTGAGTTGGAGTATCTCAGGTATCGCCTCTGGAGAGGGCCTGTGGAGGTCTCCCGCCCAGTGCCGGTTTCCCTGGAGCGGGTGGCTGCCCATAGAAGTGAGAGCTTGTGAAAAAATCGTCGCGAGCGAAGGAAAGTCGCGTTCCGCCGGAGCGCAGGACCCGAAGTGTATAGTGAAATACCTGGGGATCCCGAGTACCGCCGGAACGTGAGGTTCCGAGCGCAGTAGATTTTTTCACAAGCTCTGAGCCAGACGCAGGTCCTGCCTTGTGAAAGGAGCCGCGCTCGTGCGCGAACGCAACAGCGGTTATTTTAGGATCCTCGCTTAGCTGTTCAACGGAACGGATCGCTGTCAGCTGCACCCCGCAGTAACCGAGGATCCGTAACCCGCATCCCTTTCGATTCCCATATTGCTGCTCAGACCACATAAAAAAGCACCGTAAGATAATGGCTGAGACTACCCGCCAGCACGAAAAGATGCCAGATGCCATGGAAATAACTCACTTTCTCATCCAACGCGTAAAAAACTACGCCGACGGTATAAAACAAACCTCCCGATAGAAGCCAGGCGAAGCCCGCCGAAGTCAACGCCTGCAACAAAGGGTTGATCGCGATCAAAATAAGCCAGCCCATCAGGAGATAAATGACCACTGGCAGCACTCGACGCCCCTTTTTAGGCAGTAAATCCAGCCCAATCCCCAGGACCGCCAGGCTCCAAATGACGCAAAATATTGACCACCCCCAGGCACCGCGAAGGGTGACCAGGGTGAAGGGGGTATAGGTGCCGGCAATCAGGAGATAGATAGATAGATAGATGGTCAAGTCTTGAAAAAACCCTTTTTTCCTTGCCCAGTAAGCCGTGATAAAGCGTAGCAAAGGTATACACCGATATAAGGGCGACTCCGTAGATACCGAAGCTTGCGATTTTCCATGGATCACCCTGACGGGCAGCCAGCGCCACCAACCAAACAACGCCGACAAATGCTGCTATCGCACCAATTAGGGCCGTAATAGTATTAAATCGCTCTCCTTTATACATTCATACCACACGTTAAGTCTGCGAACTCTATTCCTCGCGATTTAAATGCGCCGGGAGGCCACGCGCCATATGATCCTATAAGGGCTTGACGTAAGGTTGCCGGATTGAAGAAAGAAATGGGCGCCGCCGCCGTAGAGCCAGGAGCTATCTCGAAACGCTCCCATCCACCCTCCCACAAGCTGCGCTATTTTTTTAGCAAACGCCCAACGCCCTTATCCGTGCGGGCGATTCAGAGCGTAGTGGCCAAGCTCGCCCTCCGCTTGGGCTCACGCGTCTCCCGGTCTCGGTGCACACACCGCGATATATTCGCCGTCAATTACCGCAAGCGCAATCCAGGCCACCTGATTGAGCTGGCCAACCTGCTGAGTCATGAATCCCTAGCAGCCTGTCGGACTTAGGAAGAACCTACTGCGGCGGTGGGAAATCGGTCCGTATTTCCGATCATTTTCGTTAAATAGTTACCACTCATAGGTTAGGTACTTAAGGCCCACCGAAAACGGGTTCTAAGCCCAGTTGCAGGCGTCCGGTTTGGGTGTCGCGTGCGGGGTGTGCGCGCTGAGCGTT
>JBOIEG010000350.1:0-1817 GCA_050740915.1 Gammaproteobacteria bacterium
TTACCGCCGGTGATGAGAACGATGCGATCACGGTAATTCATCGCTGCATCCCTCGAACTCGAAGCCCGCAATAGGACTCTCTTCGACGCTTGAGCGTAAAGAGACCCGTTTCGGATAATTTGACCATAACGACATCGGCGCTGCCACAATATCGGACACCGACCCGGTGCCACTGAAGCGTGCCACTAGGATAGTGATCGCGGAACAAAGCTAGGGATTTCGATTTAAGACTCTCAGAGGTGAGCCCTAATCGGTAGGGAGAGCTTCACGGCCGGCGCGCTGGCCTGAGCGTGATTCCCGGACGAGTATGCCGTCACACCGCGTGCACGGACCTCCGCAGTAAGCTGGGCCAGCCTATTGTAGGCATCGCGAACGCTCCAAAGGTCTCAAAGGTTTAACGAGGATGCCAGCCGCCAGCCCTGCGAGCGCGGCGGCCGCTGGGAAGCGATATTCTTGCTACTGGGTTAAGCTTATTGCAATGTTGACGAGTCGGGTGAGAAGTGACTCCATATTGAGGATTACCATGAAGTCCCGCCGCTGGGTTATGGCCCTACTGGTGGCAGCGATCACAGCAGTAGAAGTAGGCGCTATGGACTCCATCGAGAAGAATGAATCTGATGTGGAAAGGAGCGTCTGTGGTTTCCTACGCGAGCCCTTCGCCTTCTGGTCGTTTCAGCTGAGGGCTGGAGCGCCCGATGCGAAGCGCATGCGGATAATACCCAGGGTCGAGCGCTTGTCTTTCACAACCCGCGATGGCCGAAGCTTAGGCGGTTACAAGCTGCGCGCGGTGGCGCCTTGGGGCTACCTCTTGGTCGCCCAGGAATGCCATGCTGGCGGACCAAATCATCGGTGAGTTGCAATTCTTCCGGGATCTTGGCCTGGACGTTTACATTTATGACTACCGTGGCTATGGACTATCGGAGGGCAAAAGCCGACTCAAGGCGCTCATTTCTGATTACCAAGAGATCATTAGGGCATTGAACACCCAGGATTACCGCCGTCGCTTTTTGTATGGCATTTCGATGGGCGGCATGATCCTCTTGGATGCGGTCGGAATCACCGATGAGTATGACGCCGCGGTCATCGATTCTTCCCCAAGCCGGATCTCCCCTTTAGGGTGCCCGGAGGAATACGATCCGATCAACCACTTACCCATCGATGCCTCAGGGATAAAGATCGTGATCGGCCTGCGCGATCGAGTGGTCCCCGCCGCAGAGATAGAAGAGATGGCGAGGGAGGCACAAAGCCGTGGGGCAGCGGTGTCGAAACATCCTGAGTTTGCCCATCCGCTCCAAGATTTCAGCTTTGAGACGCATCGCCGCCGGTTTCACGAGGTGGCGGATTTTCTCAGACGATGGCGGCCCTGAAGACAGGGTTACCGCTGTTCGTCGTCATCGCCCTCGGTGTTGCTTGTGCGGCAGCGGTTAAGAAAGAAGCTTATTTATTTCACCAAGACGGACCGACGACCCCGGTCTATTTGGTCAGCGGCCATTGGCATGCCGGTGTTGTGATCAAGATCTCCGACATCCCGGGCGACCTGGTGCCGGAAAGTCACGCTTTTCCCGAGGCCGACTACCTAGAGTTTGGCTGGGGCGATTGGGATTTCTATCAGGCGCCGAGTTTTAACGTGGGCTACGCGATCAAAGCCCTGTTATTTCCGACCAAGAGCGTATTGCATGTCGTTGGTTTCAGCGGACCGGTAGTAAATTATGCGCCCTATCGGGAGATCATCCGATTCCGTCCTTCGTCGCGCAATTTTGAGCGCTTGGCGGGCTATATCGATGAGAGTTTTGCGAGACTGGGCACGGGAGCCGCGG
>JBOIEG010000351.1:0-1571 GCA_050740915.1 Gammaproteobacteria bacterium
TAACCAGCTTTGGAGCGGGAGGATTCATCGTCCTGCTTTAAAACTCGAAGGAAACGCCCCGTGCGGACCCGCATGCGGGGTGTTGTGGGGAGGGCGGGCTAAACACCCGCCCTTACCCGATTGGGCGGCAATTGCCTGAGTTTCACAGAACTCGCCCGATGTCGGACCTGTTCAGGGGCGGAATCCCTTAGGACTTCGCTTTCTTCGAAGGTTTCGACTTGCCAGAACTGTTGAGGGCGACCGCTTGGCGAACGAGCGCCTTGAAGGCGGACTCGTCAACTTCTTCTCCTTCGTGGATGTCGATCGCGCGGCGTACGTTTCCGTCGAGACTCGAGTTGAAGAGACGGGCCGGATCCTTTAGAGACGCGCCCTTGGCGAAGGTAAGCTTCACGACATTCTTGTAGGATTCGCCAGTGCAGATGATGCCGTCGTGCGACCAAACCGGAGTGCCCATCCACTTCCACTCCTCGACGACGTCCGGGTCTGCTTCCTTGATGAGCTTGCGCATTATGCCGAGGGTTTCCCCGCGCCAGTCCCCGAGTTCGGCGATTCTTTTCGAGATGAGCTCCGATGCCGACTGGCCTTGGCTCGCGCCCGACTTTTTCATGTTCTCATCCTAGAAGTTCCAGATATATTTCATTTGCAAGACAGTGGAGAATAGTCATGTAAGACTTCAGAACGACGCCGCATAACGACCCAAGCTCACCGGGCGCGACGTTAGGAGCGCTCCGGTGCAGTGCCGTGTTAGGCTTTAGATGTCCGATAGAAATCACTTCGCGTGTCGCGAGATCTTGTCCAGACTGAAGACCTCATTCATTTGTACATGAAAGTTCTCCCGCAGCTCCTGATATATTCTGCCGATCGTGGTTGCCGTTTCATCGTCCTCTACGAACTTAATCGCCAGTTGGCCTTCGTCCCACAGGATATTGTAGAACTGCTCAGTTGCAAGTGATTTGTTGGACGCAAGCAGTTCGAAGAACTTCGTCAGGGGTACTATGCCATTGCCTACAATAAGGCCTTCCACGTGGATCCCTTTTCTCTGGCGATTGAGGTCTGTCATGACTCTTTCGACTCGTCCCTGCAGATCGACCAACAGGTTGTATTGGTCGAGAGTGATCTTCTCACCCACAGCTCTTTCCACTGCGTTTTCAGCGGGCGGTCGTTCTGGAATTGCCGTTTCCTGGACCCGGGAGCTCTGGAGTCCGATGGCCCACCAAGCTAACCCGCCGAGGATGGCGAACGTAAGCGAGGCGCCCGCAAGGTAGCGCGCCTTTGCGAAGAGGCTCGTTTTCCTGGCTTTTTCAACGGCGGAGAGTATCTCGACAGCGGGATTTCCCTCTGGCTCCAGTATGGTGACCGCCGTCAGGTAATTGGGAATGGACTCGAGCGGGACTCCACTCAGATTTACAGGAATAACGTTAGCTTTTGGGTGCGACCACCTTTCACGGGCGTAGCCTAGTGTAGTGTCCCTTAAATAACTTTACAGACTTTCCAGTGATTGCTAGGGTCTCGCTCATGCCGAACACCCGCGTGGCGATCAAGTTGCAGCCGGCTGAACGCACGCCGCTGGA
>JBOIEG010000352.1:0-2106 GCA_050740915.1 Gammaproteobacteria bacterium
GGGTGTACCCGCCCGTATCTTTGCGGCTACCATCAGCTGTCCTTCCTGCACTCCTAAAGCGGCAACTGACGATATCAAGAACCTCAGCGGAATTCATGCAGGCTTACCGGAAGGACACAGACGATCAGGTCGAACACCTAGTGTAGTGTCTCAATAATGGCTTTACAATGGCTGATCTTTTTCAAGATGTCTTCGACCTTTTTGGTCCAAACAAATGGTTTTGCGTCCGATCCGGCGGCGGTGCGTGCGTGCCTTGAAAGCGGGGGATAACTGGCGTTGGGTTTGAGTGATTGACAGCCGCTCATGCGATAGACGGAGGCCAAAAATGCGAAGCTGGAGGATGCTGCATGGGGAAATCCAGTTTCATTGCGGTAGCAATAGGCACGGTCGGCCTCACTGCCTTGTCAAGCAGTGTCATCGTGGGCGGTTTTGCGATTTTCGAGCAGAGTGTCAAAGGCTTGGGCAATGCCTTCGCAGGCAGCGCGGCCGTGGCCGAAGACGCCGCTACCTTGTTCTTCAACCCCGCGGGCATGACCCGGCTTGACGGGAGCGAGCTCGACGCTGCGGGCCATCTGATCGTACCGAGTCTTAGCTTCCAAAACCGCGGCTCACACCTGAACCGCGCCGTCGGCGGCGCACCGATCACCGCTAGCGACGATGGCGATGGCGCCCACCTCGCCCTGATCCCCAATCTGTATTACGCCCATAGCTATGACGAGCGCCTCAAATTCGGCGCCGCTGTGAATGTCCCGTTTGCCTTCTTGACCGATTACGAGGCCGGTTGGCAGGGGCGCTACCATGCGCTGCGCTCGGACGGCGAGGCGATCAATCTGAATGTCTCAGCGGCGTACCGGTTCAACGAGCGGTTATCGATGGGCGTCGATTTTAACGCCCAGTACATCGACGCCACCTTCAGCAACGCCTTGGATTTCAGCACCCTGTGCCTGGGTAACCCGGCCTCGGCCCCGGCCTGCAGGGCCTTTGGCCTGACCACCCCGGGCCGGCTGGCCACGGATGGCCACGTGGAGTTCTCCGGCAACGACTGGAGCCACGGCTATAACGTTGGCCTATTGCTGGAGCCCTTCAACACCACGCGGATCGGCGTGCACTATCGCTCCCACATCGAACACGAGGTCAGTGGCGAGGCGGACTTCACTGTCCTTGCGCCCGCGTTTGCGGCGGCCACCGGCGCCTTCCAGGACACCGGCGCCAGCGCCACCTTGCACTTGCCCGACAGCCTGACTTTGAGTGCCTATCATCAGCTCGATGACCGCTGGGCGGTGCTGGGCGACATCAACTGGACCCATTGGAGCCGCTTCGATCAGGTCGTGCTGCGTTTCGACAACCCGCGACAGCCACCTCTAGTGACACCGCAAGACTGGGAAGATACCTTTCGCTATGCCTTGGGGATCACCTATGACCCGGAAGGGCCTGTGATCCTGCGCTCAGGCGTCGCCTACGATGAGACGCCGATCCCCAACGAGCGACTGCGCTCGCCGCGGATCCCCGACCAGGACCGGGTGTGGCTGACTTTTGGGGCGAGCTATCAGCACTCCGAGACCCTTTCCATCGACGTCGGCTATGCGCACCTATTCATCGGTGATGCCGCCGTCGACAACACGGAGGTCATCACCGGACATGTCCTGACCGGCGAGTTCTAGGGCGAGGTCGATATCCTCGCCGCGCAACTGGTCTGGCGCATGCGGTAAATCTTACACCCCTCTATAGGGTTATCAGAAGCGGTCGGGAGCACCGGGTGTAGAAAGCTCGGATCAGCAGTGCCGGATACACGGGAGAAGGTGACGATGAATAAGAATTCGTCAGAGAAGCCGCGTCTTCCTCCGGACAGGTATCGCCCGTCCCGATTCGGTGCTGCGGCCTTCATAAGCTACGCCGTTGCCCTGTTTATAGTACGAGCCGCTTTGTCGCGATTAATGGGACACGGTTATTCCGTGATCAAAGGTACACATTGAACCGGGCGTACTAGTGTAGTGTCCCTTAAATAACTTTACAGTTAAGCCGCCTTCTTTTTTCCCTCGGGGCAGGGTGGATCTGGGCTTGATCTGCTCCATCTTGACCCGCGCCCGCTCGATCTTCTTGATGATG
>JBOIEG010000353.1:0-2342 GCA_050740915.1 Gammaproteobacteria bacterium
TTGTTCTGACCCGCCAGGGCGCCCAAGATAATCCGGCAACGCAGCGCCACCTGTTGCGGAGTTCCGTGTGCGGATCCCCATGTCTCCAGCGGCGTGCGTTCAGCCGGCTGCAACTTGATCGCCACGCGGATATTCGGCATGAGCGAGACCATAGCAGTTACTGGAAAGTCTGTAAAGTTATTTAAGGGACACTACACTAGTGGAGGGATGGAAGTCGGTCAACACCGATCCAACGAACTTTTCCGCCCACCGCTTTCTGGCCGATTCTTATTCTGTTTTGCCGCGCCACGAGGTCGCCAGGGTCAGTGAGCTGCTTCAGTCTCAGTTGCTCCAGCCCCTCAACATCACGCCCATTCAGCCTCGTCTGGCCGAGAGCAACCTGTTCCTCATCAGCACCGGAGGTCCTGGAGCGCTCTCCTTCAACGAGTTCAATCCCATTTTCAACCGAGACGGGATGGCCGTGCAGGCTAGCGGTCTTGTCGGTGAAAATAGCACGTATGCTGGAGAAGGTGTCATCTCCGGGATCTACCAGAAGACATCCTTCAGCCTTGGTTACAGCCACTTTGAAACGGACGGGTTTCGACAAAACAGTGGCCAGGACGATGACATCGGTAACGCCTTTTTACAACTGGAGCTCTCCCCCAAGACGAGCATTCAAGGTGAGTACCGATACAGGAATACAGAACGAGGCGATCTTCGACTCAGATTCTTCCCGGAAGACGTGTTCCCGGACGAGAGAAACACAGAAGAGAGGCACACCGTCCGCTTTGGTTTGCGGCACGCCTTTTCGCCGAGCTCTGTCGTCCTCAGCTCATTCATCTATTCAAAGGCAGATTTCAGCCTGAGAGAAAATCAGCTTGCTGCGCCCGTCACATTCCTGGACGTCCAAACCCCTCAAACGTCTTTCAGCGGGGAGCTTCAACACCTGTTCCGCTCGCGATACGTTAACCTCACGAGCGGGGCGGGCCACGCCGACACAGATGGAGACCGTGATGCCACAATAGGGTTCGATTTTCCCCCTCCTGATGACATCATCCAAATACCCCGCCAAAATACGGATGTCAGGCATACCAATTTATACGCGTATTCAAACATTCACCTCCTGAAGGATGTGACGTTCATTCTCGGGGCCAGTGGTGACATCACCAGCGGCGAGAGTCCGGATTTCAAGGACACAACTCAGTTCAACCCGAAATTCGGGATTGTGTAGAATCCGTTTCCGGCGACAACTGTTCGCGCGGCCGCGTTCAGAGTCTTAAAGAGAAGGCTGATCACGAACCAGACCCTCGAACCCACCCAGGTAGCCGGGTTCAATCAGTTCTTCGATGATTTTGATGCCACAGAGGCATGGCGCTATGGGGGAGCGATCGATCAGAAATTCACCCAAGACGTCTTCGGAGGCGTGGAATTCTCACAGCGGGATCTGACAGTTCCGTTCTTCGATGCTGAAGATCCCGAGAACCCGATAATCCGAGACGAGGACTGGCGCGAGCGTCAAGGCCGTGCCCACCTTTTCTGGACACCCCATGCCTGGTTGGCACTCAGACTGGAATATATGTTCGAGCGATTTACAACGGAGGGATTCACCGACCAACCGAAGGAGCTGGATACCCACCGTGTTCCGGTGGGCATCAGCTTTTTCCACCCTTCCGGATTGAGTGCCTCGCTGAGAGCGACGTACTTCAATCAGAACGGCACATTTGTCTTGAATGACGAAAGCGTTCGCTCCGGTCGCGATGACTTCGGGACCGTCGATGCCAGAATCAATTATCGTCTGCCGAAGCGGTATGGTTTCATCACGGTTGGAGCGACCAATCTTTTTGACCAAGAGTTCAAGTTTTTTGACCGCGACTTGAACAATCCAAGCATACAACCGGACAGGACGTTCTTTGCCAAGATCACACTGGCGCTTCCATAAAGATCGGAAGGCCATATGTGGATAGGCTGACAGGGGAAGTGGTGACGCCGTGAAACTTTCCAGGCGATGAAAAGGCACGGCCCTGCGTAAGGGCACGGGCGGGGTGTTAACGAGAGAATCCTGATAACGCGCGAAGCGAAAGGGGGATGTCATGTGTAAGCGAGTGATGATCGGTCTGTTCACAATGAGCGTGGTGGCGTTGGTGTGGACTGACGCCAATGCGGGATGTTGCTGTAACCCGCGAATGTGCGCCTCATGGATCACAGGGAACGCGATTTGCTATCTGAAAACCATCGGATTGGGTGTAGATCCGGTATTGAATTGAAAAGCAATAAGCTACGCGATTTCTGAAGGTGATACATGACACTTTTGTAGGTAGGAAGGGGCAGGCTATCTCTGGGATAATGTGAGTTAGCGAATCCAA
>JBOIEG010000354.1:0-5442 GCA_050740915.1 Gammaproteobacteria bacterium
TCAGAGTTTGTGAAAAAACCTACTGCGCTCGGGATCTCGCGTTCCGGCGGTGCTCGGAATCCTCATGTATCTCAATATACACTGCGGTTCCTGCGCTCCGGCGGAACGCGACCTTCCTTCGCTCGCGACGGTTTTTTCACAAACTCTCAAATGATCGAAAATCTGCCCTCGATTTCCCGCCCGCCTCGTTACGGTTCCCTAAGAGCTTGGGAAAAAATCGTCGCGAGCGCAAGGGAGGCCGTGCTACGCCGGAGCGGAGGTTGGAGACTGGAGACTGGAGACTGGACTCCTCAAGCCTCAAGCCTCCAGTCTCAAGCCTCCAAGCTCGAGCATCGCCGGAACACGAGATCCCGAGCGCAGCAGATTTTTTCACAAGCTCTACGTCCGACAGGCTCCTAGCCCGCGAGCAGCGGTGGATAAGCACCCACGCCCTACACCACGGCACCTGCGGCCACTTGGTTTGTTGATCTATGGTCTGCCGAATTTTTGCTTCGCGATCATTGCCTTCCCCCTCGCCCTTTACGTGGTCCCGTTCTACAGCGAGGAAATAGGCATGCCCCTTGAAGAGGTGGGTCTAGCGCTGGCGGCATCACGGGTGCTAGACACAATTACCGATCCTTTGATCGGCGAGCTCAGCGACCGCACTAGGTCCCGCTGGGGACGACGCAAACCCTGGGTGGCGCTGGGCGCTCCCTTGTTTATGCTCTCGGCCTGGATGGTGTTCGTTCCCGGGGATAACGCAAGCTTCCACTATTTGCTGATCTGGAGTTGTCTCCTATACCTCGGTTTTACCCTGGCGGATCTCCCCTACCGCGCGTGGGGGGCCGAATTGACGGGCGACTATGCAGAGCGATCGCGAGTCACCGCGTGGCGCGAGGGTTGCGGCTTTGCCGGTCAGATCGGTTTTGTGATCGTATTGCTTGCGCTCCAACAACAACGTCCCCTGGCGCTCGGCACCCCGCTGTGGGTTGTGGCGATCACTGTCCTGCTCTTGCTTCCGCCGTTGTTGGGGATGCTGCTCTGGCGCATTCCGGAGACGCCTGTGGAAGGCTCCTCAGCCACCTCCGATATGGGCCAGTGGCGAGGACTCGCCCTGCTGTTACGCAACCCGGCTTTTCTCTGCGTGCTCTCGGCTTCTCTGCTGTTCGTCTCCGGATTGATCGTCCAAGCATCCCTGCATTTGCTGGTCATGACCCACGTCGTGGGAGGCAGGGAGCTCTTTCCCATCATGCTGCTGTTTGAGAACATCGTCACCCTGAGCGCTATTCCTCTTTGGATTAAGATCGCCGATCACATAGGCAAGCACCGTACGCTCGCGCTCGCCGCACTCTGGGTCGGCGGGTGGAGTCTATTGCTCCCTTTGTGCGGGCCGGGCGATGCGTGGCTACTGGTTGTTCTTCTCGTGATCCGGGGAGCGGGCTTTGCCAGCATCTTGTTTTTAGCGAATTCCATGGCCGCCGATGTCGTCGACTATGACACCGTGCAGTCGGGACGACAGCGCACGGGATTGTTCTTCGCCGTCTGGGCGATGGTGACCAAACTGGCGATCGCGCTAGGGATAGTACTGGGCACCCTAATCCCGGCAAGTTTCGGTTTCGAGCCTGCTGCTGCCTCACACAGCGAGGTGGCGCTGGATGCTTTAATGGCTACCTATGGCTGGCTGCCAGGTGCTCTAATGACGCTAGGCGCGGCAGTGCTTTGGCGATTCCCCATTACCCACGAAAGGCAAAAACAGCTCCGCGCCGAGATCGCAGCGCAGCGTTGTCACCCCCTTAAAGGCGACACGCGCTCGTTTTGAGGCTTGATCCAGGGTTCTGTTACAGCAGACCCCCTCTCCGCCGCTGCGCCAAGCCCAGCCATTCCAAGGTGCGGACATACACCCAACCGATATCGATCTCCCACCAGTGCCGCGAGAACTTCGCGCTGCCGGGGTGCGCATGATGATTGTTGTGCAGCTCTTCGCCGCCCAAGAGTATGCCCCAAGGAACGATGTTTCGCGCGGCATCCGTCCGGCGATAGTTGCGGTATCCCCAAGAATGACCAAGACCGTTCCCGACTCCCGCGGCCCAGAAGGGCACCCAGAGCATTTGCACGATCCAAACGACGAGGCCGGGTAATCCGAACAAGCCGACATCCAGTAGCAACATGACGAAAACCCCGAAGTAGCTCAGCGGTTCATAGACATGGCGCTCAAGCCAGTCGGCGGGCGTGCCTTTCCCATACTGCTGCAGGGTCCGTGCATCGCTAGCCGCGCGCTGGTACAGCGGTGTGCCCAGCCAAAAGACTCGCCCTAAGCCCAGGACCCGAGGGCTGTGCGGATCGCGCACCGTATCGGATGCGACGTGGTGCTTGCGATGCACCGCCACCCACTCGCGTGTCTTTATGCCCGTGGTAAGCCACAACCACAGCCGCAACGAATGGCTCGCCATGGGGTGCAGATCCAAGGCCCGGTGCGCTTGATGGCGGTGCAGATAGATGCTGAAGGCGGCGATGGTGGCGTGAGTCATGGCTAGTGTGACTAGAACATAGCCTGTGGCGGTAAGCTCTACCAGCGGCATGGATTGCTCTCTCTTATTTCCGCGAGCGCCGCTTTTGCTTAAGAGCACGTGCGCGTGGGCTGAGACTTAGTTTTTTCTCGCTGCGTTTACGCTGGTAGTCATCGATCAAGAAATACGCGAATACCGAGAAAATGGCGACGGCAAAACCGGCCCCTAGGTGCTTAATGCCCGCGGCGGCGACGAGCGTGCGCAACACCATGAACGCGAGAAGAGCGCCCACTGCGGCTATCATGTTGAAACGGGTCATGACAAGGACCTTATGCTCTGTCTACCTTGTTTTGATGCCTCCGCATCGCCACACCGTCAGCGGCGCGGCGCTGTTGCGCAGGAATAGTGTGCTCTATTTCAAGGAACAGCAACAAAGCAGAGGCCAATTACGGGTTCCGCGCCCGGGGTTTGTTTTTAAGGCACTTCGAAAAATTCCATCCGTGGAATCTTTCGCATCGCAAAGCAAAAATCGAAGTGACCTTTAGTAGAGGATCTTTGGCTGTGCCCGGTAGGAGATCTCCCTAACCCTGGCCTGCACCTCGGCAGCACCCGTGGCTGGTTTGTCCGGCGCGGATTCTGCGGTCGCGCTGACTTCAGCGTATACGATGATTTTTTGACCGGGCTCCAAACGCACAACGAATTTGCGATCGATCGGGATGTAACCCTCTTCGGGCTTTGACGTCACCCCTGCTTTTTCCTGGCTCAGGTCCAGTATGCGCGGCGAACCCGGCTCGGGCACCACGGTGAGAAACGCCTTGAGCGCACCTTCGCCTTGTTCTAGTTGCGTGCGGCCGCGATAATCGAGCTTGACCACAATAGTTACTTTTGTCGACTTTTTTTCCTTACACTCAAATTCATGCCCTAACCGTGCCAGGGCTCGCGCCTTACCCGAACCGTTGACGGATACCTCGGCTTTGATCTCTCCACTGTCCTTGTCTGCGTGATGGGCGGCTTGGGCGTCCGGGGAGCTCGCCTCTGAATCACCCTCGACAAAACCATAATACTTGGGCTCTACCACCTTTGTCTTCGTATCCATATACATAACAAACGCTAAGCCGCCGATCATGACGACAAAAAAGACTATCATAAGGATCAATACCGTCGGCATAATAAGCCTCCTGTTTTTTTGTCTTCTTCTGTTACGGGTTCGAAGTGCCCTTTTAGCCCGTTTGCGAATTCTAAACCCTTGCCTACTCCGCCTCCAGAGATCAAAGCGCGCCGTCGAAGACGGCCGCCAGCGCTTGAGCGTGTAAGAGCCCGTTCGATGTCAGCAAGGATCCGCCGTAAATCGAACGCTCACCATCCAAAGTTGTCGCCTTGCCACCCGCTTCTTCCACGATCACTTGCAAGGGGGCGATGTCCCACGGTTGAAGCTGCGGATCGAAGGCGATCTCTCCCGCACCCTCGGCCACCAGCACGTGCTGGTAGAAGTCCCCGAACCCCCGTGCGCGGCGCGCGCTGCGCATAAACCGCAGCGCTCCCGGCGACGGGTGCGCTTCGGCGCTGCCGAGCAAGTCACTATGGAACACCTGGGCGCTCTCGATTTGCTGGATCTTCGAGACCCAGATCTGATCGCTCCCCCGAAAAGCGCCTGCTCCGCGCGCCGCCTTCCATCGCGTGGCGAGCGCTGGAGCAGACACGATTCCCGCAACCACTTCGTCGGCTTCCTCGATCGCGAGCAAGGTGGCAAACAAGGGTATACCGCGGGCGAAGTTGCGGGTCGCGTCTATGGGATCGACGATCAAGCGTAAGGGCCCCGAGCGCTGGGGGCCGCCTTGTTCCTCCCCGAAGATATCAAGCCCCGGACATTCCTTGCGCACCAGGGCACGCGCCATCCGCTCTATGCTCTTGTCCGCCTGCGTTACCGGGCTGAGATCAGGCTTGCTTTCGATCCTAAGCTCTGGGGAGCGAAAAAATTTCATGGCTATGCGATCCGCCTGCTCCGCGACGCGTTCCAAGAACTCCAACCATTGGCGAGGTGAGTGGCTCATCCCTTTAGGGATTGGCAATCGTGTCGATATCGACCAGGCGGGCGCCGGTGAAAGTCAGGATGCGCGGAAAGCTCCGGGTACCCGGACGGTAATGCCACTGCTCGACGAGGCGTTCGTCGGCGCCAGACACGGTTTCCTTAAGCACCGGTGGGCCGCATTTCTCCATCACGTCAAGTTTGGTGTCACCCGCTGTGACCAGGTGCACGCCGCAACGGAAGGGATCGTCAGCCCGTGCGCCGCCCGCCAGGCACGAGAAGATCCCTAGACATGCCACGGGTAACTTGTTGTTCATTATAACTTCCTCCGCGCGACGGCCCATTAAAAATGGCGATTGCTTGTTATCGAATCGCAAAGCAAAAAGCGTGGTTTTTGCTTCGCTCCATGGGTCAAGCACTTAAGGTGATTGCCCCATGTCCTCACGTCCCTGTTAGGGCGAGCACTCCGAATGAATCGAAGTGCCCTTAACTGAAGCGCCTGAGAACGCGAAAGATATGATATCTCATTTGCGCAGCGCCATGGTCGAAATCCGGCCCATCAGGAGCCACCCAGCGGCACAAGGGTGGAACGGGTCTCATATCGGCCCGACACATGCCGATGCGAAACGGCCCTTCACTATGCCGGCGAAGGCGCAGATCTCTTGCGTGCCTGGTCCCTCCAAAAGTATTTCGAAAATGGCTAGAGTCCCAAGACGGAATAGGACGCCCGTGATGGACTATAGGCTCTAGACTATAGGAAGAAGCGTAAGAGGCTTTAGGCAACTCTTTCCTAGAGCCTAGAGCCTCCCTAGTGTAGTGTCCCTTAAATAACTTTACAGTTAAGCCGCCTTCTTTTTCCCTCGGGGCAGGGTGGATCTGGGCTTGATCTGCTCCATCTTGACCCGCGCCCGCTCGATCTTCTTGATGATG
>JBOIEG010000355.1:0-1400 GCA_050740915.1 Gammaproteobacteria bacterium
CTGAGAGTTTGTGAAAAAACCGTCGCGAGCGAAGGAAGGTCGCGTTCCGCCGGAGCGCAGGAACCGCAGTGTATATTGAAATACATGAGGATTCCGAGCACCGCCGGAACGCGAGATCCCGAGCGCAACAGATTTTTCACAAGCTCTGAGAGCACCCATGCGGAATTTACCGTTCGTAAAGGCATCGGCGTATTCGTGTGTTTCAAAGGCACGGTATAGAACGTGTGGGAAGGAGTTGTTCATGGGAACTCTTAGCCGTCGCGCTTGTTTTTGCCCCGCTTGGCAACTTCTAGTGCGTGTAGGCACATATATATTAAGGACTCCACTCGCCTTACAAACCGAGTGGAGTTCATATACACGCCCGCTTTTTGCGAACGGGAGAACCCACGCCAATGCGACCAAGACGCTACTGATGAGAAAATCACCGCCAAACTTACGTGACGAGTTCCTTGAGCACCTTGGGGTGGCGCTCTGCGATGCATAGCAAGGTTTGGGCGGCACCGCTCGGCGTGCGTCGACCCTGCTCCCATTGCTGTAACGTCCGAACCGAGACACCGAGGAGCCTCGCGAATGCGGCCTGTGACAAACCCGTCGAAAAGCGCACCTTCGCCACCGGCGACTCCACGGTACGCCCATCGGATTGAACGACCACGATCCGGCCAACCTGGCCCCGTTTCAGCTCGCGTGCGGCTCGAATGAGCTCAGCGTTGAGGTCGCGGGTGGCATCACCTTCCACGACCTTCTCTTTAATCAATTTCGGCATGTTCAGCAATCTCTCGGAGCATCTTCAGTGTCTTTGCGGCGATATTCTCTCGATCACTCTGCCATAAACGGCCAAAAGCCATATCCGCCCTTTGGTATCCTGTACGAAGTAGATAACGCGAACGCCGCCGCGTTTTCCAGTGCCTTTCCGCGACCATCGCAATTTGCGCACGCCGCCCGTTCCCGGGATCACGTCGCCCACTTTGGGGTTATCGGTCAAGAGTCGTTGCAGGTGAGCCAGCTCGTCATCGGTAAAGTAGTCATCCCGGTAACGCGAAAACGGCGCCAGCTCGATGAACACATACATGTGCGCTAACTATACGCCAAAGGCGCATACTGGTCAAAGCGGGGGCGAATAATCGACCAAACAAGTGCGGTATATAGGCAACAAAGTCTTCAAGGAAGCGCTCGACTGAATTTCGGAGCTGCCGCAGAAGAGTTTTCATCCTAGTGTAGTGTCCCTTAAATAACCTTACAGACTTTCCAGTGATTGCTATGGTCTCGCTCATGTCGAACACCAGCGTGGCGATCAAGTTGCAGCCGGCTGAACGCACGCCGCTGGAGACATGGGGATCCGCACACGGAACTCCGCAACAGGTGGCGCTGCGCTGCCGGATTATCTTGGGCGCCCTGGCGGG
>JBOIEG010000356.1:0-2266 GCA_050740915.1 Gammaproteobacteria bacterium
AGGTGTTGGCGGCGTGCGTGGCAACGTCCGCGATATGGTCGTGCTGCCCAATTGATTGTATACCTGCCCAATGGTACCAATGGGATAAACGCCTGAAACCCTCTGCCGATCGGCATGTTCCTTAAATAATCGAAATGCGGCCCGGATCACTGCGCTTTTCTCGGTTTCTGGCGGCGCTTAGTCCACACGCTGGTGGCAAATCGCCAACGGTAGTCGCTTCGAGCGATAGGAGCCGACACGAAATTTTAAACCAACCGACCTGGGAGGTATTGTATGCCAGAGCAGATCACCAAGTATCCGGAGGTGACGATCAAGGTGCTCACAGGGGCGGGATCTCGCTGCGGGGAAGGGGCTGAACAAAACATCTTGACCCAGTGTCCTCGCAAACGATTTTGTGCCTTACCGAGCGGTGAGGTTTGCGTCTATGGCATCGAAGAAATCCCACAGATGACACAGATCACGGCCAACGAGCTCGCTAGGGTTGTGTGCCCTCCTAAACTGCAGTCGTCGATGGGCTCTTTATCTCTATCGGGCCTGGAGATAGTGTTTCTGGGAGCAACGTTCGCCATGGGAGCCGCCGCAGGTTGGTTTGAGCACAAGATCAATTCGCCGAAGAACCACGATTTGAGGTGAGGGGCGCTGACATACCAGGAGCGCATCTTCAAGGCGATGGGAATATCCACACCGCGACCGGCGTAGGGCTCCGGCAATTTCACCACCCCCCAAAAAGCTCCGGCACAAGGCAAAGCGTGTAGCCCCCCGACCCCAAGGCTTCCTCCATGCGCGAGCAAGGATGGCACAAACCACTCTCTCGATCCGTCGCGGCCCGGGGCGGAGCCCGATCCATTCCAAGCGCCCCGCATGCGCAACGGTCGCCCTAAGATCGGCGAGCGTCTGGTATGCCTTAAGCACGGGATGTCATCCGGAAGGCGCTTCTCCCGCATCAACCGGCCTTAAGGGCTCGTTCGACGGCTGAGGGGAAAGTGTCGAGGACATCGCCTTCCATTCGCAGGCTCACCGACGGATACCCATCATGCTCGGTCGCCCCGCGATTTATGATCACATAGGGGAGCCCGCGCTGTGCAGCGAACAAAGGAAGCGAGGCGGCCGGATACACGGACAGCGTGGAGCCGAGCGCGATGACGAGATCGGCTTTTTTCGTTGCCGTGATCGCTTCGTCCAGATCCTGCTCGCGAAGGCTTTGTCCAAAGCTGACGGTGGCAGGTTTGAGATATCCCCCGCAGCGGCAGATCGGTGGCTTGCGCGTCTGCTTGAAATTATCGAAATGCGGCTCCGGATCGCTGCGCTCATGACAGCGCTGGCATTCCACCGCGCGGTTGGTACCGTGCAATTCTATGAGCCGCTACCGAGGCGTGCCGGCACGAGCATGCAAGCCATCCACGTTTTGGGTCACGAGCTTATACAGTTTGGTTGCCCGCTCAAGCTTGACGATGGCGTGATGCACGTGGTTCGGTCGGGCATCGCGAAACGCCTCCCAGCCCTCCAACTTGTAGTCCCAATACTCGATGCGCGCCGTCACCGAACCCATGAACTCCTGGTAGTAGACCGGGGTTCGTCGAGTCCACACCCCTTGGGGTCCCCGATAGTCGGGGATGCCGCTGGCGGTTGAAATACCGGCCCCAGTGAACACCAAGATGTTGCTTGCATCGCGCAGAAATTCAATGAGCGCGATGAGTTGGTTGTCTTTCACACGATAATCGATGCGCTCCGTCTCGTTGCTAGCGCTGCCTATCGCCGATGATAGTCGTTCGTTTCAAGGGGTCGGAACCCAGGCGAAATTTTAAACCACTCGAACGTCGCATCCTTACATGACCGACCGAGAAGCTCGGGCAGCAGAAGCCCCCCACGACCCTATAATCCGGCGGCAGGACACCATGACACCCCTAAGTATGAGCTTATCTCGCATTCTGACTGCTCGACGTTGAAATGACATTTGTAAGGCAGGCGTTTCAATAGCTAATGGGATGAACTCCACCCTCTCATAAACGGCATCGGGATGTGACAAAGTGGAGATTCGAATAAACCACTTAAACGAAGAGGGGGAGTCCGAGATGAATATTACGACGATTGGGTTGGATATCGCAAAGAATGTGTTTCAGGTACACGGTGTGAATGGGCACGGCAAGGTCGTGGTACGCAAGAAGCTTACGCGCGCCAAGGTGTTGGAGTTTTTTGCCAATCTTTCGCCGTGCCTCATCGGAATGGAGGCCTGTCCTGGGGCGCATTATTGGGGGCGGGAAGTGAT
>JBOIEG010000357.1:0-2913 GCA_050740915.1 Gammaproteobacteria bacterium
TCCCCATGTCTCCAGCGGCGTGCGTTCAGCCGGCTGCAACTTGATCGCCACGCCGGTGGTCGGCATGAGCGAGACCATAGCAATCACTGGAAAGTCTGTAAAGTTATTTAAGGGACACTACACTAGCCTTGGCGGTTGTCATGTTTCAGGCACGCAAGTACCATGATAGTACATGATGAGGGCGCCTCGAAAAACTCGAGGGGGCAGATAACGATTTTTTGTTCCGGTTAATCTTTGGCAGAGGACGGTGACGATGTTTCAGGGCAGTATGGTGGCGATCGTAACGCCGATGCAGCCCGGGATAGGGCCTGATACCCCGCTTGACATGGCCGCCTTGGCCGAGCTCATTGAGTTTCACCTTGACAATCAGACCGATGCCATCGTCGCTGTCGGAACCACCGGTGAATCGGCCACGCTAAACGAGCAAGAGCACTGCAGGGTGATCGGTTTCGTCATCGAGCGGGTCAGAGGCCGGGTGCCCGTCATCGCGGGCACCGGCGCAAACTCCACCACCGAGGCGATACGCTTGACCGACTGGGCTCAGCAGGTCGGCGCCCACGCCTGCTTGCTGGTGACGCCTTATTACAACAAGCCCACCCAAGAGGGCCTCTACCGGCACCACAAGGCGGTTGCCGAGGCGGTTGCGATCCCGCAGATTTTATATAATGTCCCGGGGCGCACAGCCTGTGACATGCTTCCTGAAACAGCGGCTCGCTTGTCCCAGATCGACCATATCATCGGGATCAAAGAGGCCACGGGGGACTTAGAACGGGTGAACCGTCTGCGCACGTTGTGCGGAGAGGATTTTATTTTGTTGAGTGGGGACGATGCGACCGCGATGGAATTCATGCTACGCGGGGGCAAGGGCGTCATCTCGGTTACCGCTAACGTGGCACCAAAAGCCATGCACGAGATGTGCGTGGCCGCCGCCGCGGGAAAACGCGAGCAAGCCGATCAGATCAATCAACGCCTAGAGGGGCTACACAAGGGCTTATTTTTAGAATCCAATCCTATCCCCGTAAAATGGGCTCTTAACAAAATGGGGTTGATCGGGTCCGGGGTCCGGTTGCCGCTTACCTGGCTGTCCGAGCGCCACCACGGTCCCCTGCTTGAGGCTCTGACACAAGCCGGGATCCCTCACTAGAATACATCGTGTCAACTAATCACAGGTCAACCGCAGCAATATTAATGTGTAGAACTAGCTTTTGGCTCTTAGTCCTGCCAGCGCTCTTACTCTCGGGCTGCAGCAGATTTTTTCCGGCACTCGATGAGGTCATTCCAGACAAACGCAAGGAATACCAAAAAGCCGAATCATTGCCCGATTTGGAGATCCCTCCCGATCTTTCCTCTGACACCATCAAGGATTCTATGGCAGTGCCAGAAATCAACGAGGAGGGGGCGGCCGCGTATTCCACTTACCAAGATCGCGTCGACAAGGGCGAAAAAGCGGCTCAAAGCTCCACCAACAGCGTTGCCACCACGGCTCTTGGCGACGGGACAGCCATCGCCGTTTCGGGAACCGTTGCGGAAATCTGGTCAACCCTTATCGCCTTTTGGCAACAGCAGGGCTATGCGTTAGACCTTGATGATAGGGAGTTGGGTGTGATTGAAACCGCATGGCGGGAGGATCGCCAAGCTCTTGTGCGGGATAAATTTAAACTGTTTGTGGAACCGAGCGAAACGCCGAGCAGCACGACGCTGTTTTTGTCCCACAAAGGCGAACGGAGGGTCCCCGAAGGGGAAAAAGTTGCCTGGACCCCGCACGAGCGCGATGAACGACTGGAAAAAACACTTGCGGGGGAGATCCAGGCAGCACTGCAAGGGGATCGAGCAAATACCTCGCCAACAGCCGCGGAAGGCCCCGACTACGTACCCGCAGAACCCTCATCCGGTCAGTGGGCGCAACTCCTGAGCGCGGGTGGCAACAAGCTTTACATCACCCTGCCTGAAGATTTCTCAGGCGGGTGGCGCGACACCGGGTTGGCATTAGAACATTCGCGCGCCATAACCATTGAAGACCAAGACCGCACACGGGGTGTCTATTACATACGCTATTCTCCCGGCCACGGCGCAGGCGACTCGGAAGGCTCCGAACGAGCGGATCGTAGTGCTTGGTCAAGGCTCGCTTTTTGGAAAGGCGATAACGCGAAAAAATTCCAAATCAGCGTGACCGGTGTCGGCCCTAAAACGGAGGTCGTCGTGCTCGATTCAGAAGGACAATGGGACCAAAGCAAGACCGCCGCTGAAATCCTCAAACTGCTAAGAAATCAGCTTAACAAAGCGCCGCCCGTGGCCAGCGCTTTGCCAGCTACATAACCGTTCCTAACGGCAGTAGGGCACGGGCGCCAAACGGCTAACGATTTAAGACAGGAAGTAAAATTTCTCTGGCCTTGAGGCGCGGGGTCTATGAAGCGGTTTAGTCCGGATTAACACCCGCCGTCGCCATCACCTCGCCGTCTTCCGCCCTTTGTGATCGACCCTTTCCCGATCGTAGTCTTGCTCTCCCTTGCAAAGAGGCTGCTCGTCCCCATATATAGGACGGACAGTTGTTACAACGTTTTTGGAGGATAAGTCAATGACTATTGTTGATTATGCCCCTTGGACCCTAATGAACCGCGTCCGCACCGAGCTGCTAGTGTAGTGTCCCTTGAATAACTTTACAGACTTTCCAGTGATTGCTATGGTCTCGCTCATGCCGAACACCCGCGTGGCGATCAAGTTGCAGCCGGCTGAACGCACGCCGCTGGAGACCTGGGGATCCGCACACGGAACTCCACAACAGGTGGCGCTGCGCTGCCGGATTATCTTGGGCGCCCTGGCGGGTCAGAACAATGTGTCGATCGCCGAAGAACTCGGCGTAAGCCGGCCCACCGTGCAACTGTGGCGCACGCGGGTCCGCGAGCAGGGCATCGG
>JBOIEG010000358.1:0-1101 GCA_050740915.1 Gammaproteobacteria bacterium
GATCGCGGCTCTTCGATGATCTCGAAGCCCGTGGCCTTCCTGCTCTCGGATCTGGGGATTACCAAGACGCACAGCCGGCCGCAGGTCTCCGATGACAACCCCTTCTCGGAGAGCCAGTTCAAGACGCTGAAGTTAGGGCGGCGCGGGAATGGGCACATTTCCCATTCGCATCTTGCTCATTTCTTCCCTTCGGTCGTAAAGGAGGCCTCCACTACCGACATATTGCCGTCCCGCGACACGGTGCCGATGGCTAGTTTGTATTCCGTGTCAGGCAGCAGAAAGCCATCGGGCACGACGAATGTTGTCGCGGCGGCAGGCAGCTTCGCAGCAATTTCGAATTCCGTACCTTCTTGTTCGATGACGACAACCCAGGCAGCCGGATTCTTAACGGTATTCCACTCGATCTGCAGACCTTTGACCGGCACACCTTTTTCGTCTGGACGGGGGCGAACAAAAGCGGCTGTGTCCGGCAACTTGTGGCCCAGACTGGCTTTGCCGTGGAGTTTGGCGCCGGTCACGGTGCTGCCCGTGAACGTGTATTCTCCCTCTGGAAAATCCGCCTGGAGGGTGCCATCATTCTTCGGCTCGGGAGACTCTAAATTGATGTGCCGCAGTCCCAACTTGGAAGCGGGAGCCTTGAAGTCGACCACCGTGCGTCCGCCCGGAGCAACCACTTTCAGTGTGGCCAAGCCCGCACCGCCAGACGTGGCATCGAACACGACCTCGGCATCTTTGTCCGTGGCGTTCTGTTCGAAGAGGACAGCTATTTTCTCAAACTTTTCCTCCGCATGTGCGAGGCCATAAGAAACCAACAAGAGGATTCCTGCGTAAACAAGCGTGGGTGGCATGTCAATCTCCTATAGAGGCTAACCAAGTTATTTCATAACGTATGTTAATTTGCCTGAGTTCTAAGTTGGGTATCCGATCAGAGGCGTGAACCACCTTACCACACGTACGTAAGGGTCGTGTAGACCCAGTCTTTTCCAAAATGGTATGAGTCTGAACTTGGCTGCGTGTTTCCAGCGAGGGATGAGTCTGAAAGGTGGTGAAGGGATCGATCATCGGGGGCATGGTGATCGACATGAACGAGAAACGGCTGGT
>JBOIEG010000359.1:0-1154 GCA_050740915.1 Gammaproteobacteria bacterium
TCGTGCGCAGGCATATCAGCACGCTGGGTTGGGATTCCCTGAGCTACTTCTGGCGCGCTCGCACACCGGACGAAGCGGGCGCCGATCTGGAGCGGAGTTTGCGCCATTATCTTGTAGCCTGGAAAAAACAACGGGTCTTACTGATCGGCTATTCATTCGGTGCCGACGTGCTGCCGTTTATGGCCAATCGCTTGCCGCCGGATCTGCGTGGGCGCATCGAGCTGGTGGTGCTCCTCGGTCTCGGGCCAAGCGCTTCGTTTGAGTTTCATTTGACGGATTGGTTAGGGAGCTCGAGCTCAGCTAAGCGATACCCGATCCTCACGGAGCTGCGGAAGCTAACGTGGACCAAAGTGCTTTGTCTCTCTGGGCAACAGGATGAGAACAGCATTTGCCCGACGCTTAACCTGCCCAACGTGGCCGTAGAACAGATGCCGGGCGATCACCACTTCAATGACGACTATGGCAACCTCGTGTCGAAGATCCTTACGCTATTACCCGATCATGCCCTTGGCGGCGTAACGCCGAGCGTTACGGAATCGCAGTGATCAGCTTCACTCAGTGGTTCAGGCATAATGAGCATAACTCGCCGCGAGCCAGGGCTTGCAGGCGGGGACGTTGTGCGGGGGCCAGCAGCCGAGAGAAGTAATGCAGCGAGCCGAGGATCACGGTCCACATATTGCGGTCCGGTTCGTCACGGAAGCCGCGCACTAAAGCAAGGTAGGTGGGCAGGGCCACGAGCTCAGCCAGGGCGCGGCCAAGGTATCGTTCACCACGTTGAACCGCTCGACCGCCGAGAGGTGCTCTCCCCGGCCGTCAAGCGCTGCAATAGCTTATCGCCGTAGCACACGCGGTAGAAACCATGCCTCCGCGTTTACAACGATCCGGCTCAGAAAGGTGAACCGGATGTGAGGCGATATCGATTGGGGACTAGGCCCTGGAATAGGTCGCATGTGAGCCTGTCGATCCAAACGTTGTTGTCCACCCTCTAGGAATTTGCCTCAGAGGGGTGTGTCCCGACTTTGACAATTCCGCGTACATTTTCGAGTCGCTGCGGTGGTGGGGTGACTTATCGATCAAGCGGTTAGGTGTCGGAGAGACGCAGACATGGCGAAAAACGCTACGTACATGGATTAGCGTTTATACCTTGCGAAAGA
>JBOIEG010000360.1:0-2103 GCA_050740915.1 Gammaproteobacteria bacterium
GGTGAAGCATGAGAACGAATACATCATGCTTTTCCGCTCCCATCTCCGCACGGGGCGGTCCATCATCGGTCTGGCACGCAGTCCCGACGGATTTCACTTCACCGCCGATCCACGGCCTTTTCTGATCCCCGACCGGGACGGCCCCTTTGCCGCCTATGAAGAGTTCGGCGTGGAGGACCCACGCGTGATCCGGCTGGAACGGGAGTACATCATCACCTACAGCGCCTACTCGCGAAATGGAGTGCGGATCGCCCTGGCCAAAACGAAGGACTTCAGTCAGGTGGAAAGAGTTTCTCTAATCACGCAGGCGGATTATCGGAATGTGGTGATCTTTCCCGAGAAGTTTGATGGACTTTATGCCCGGCTTGACCGTCCTCATTCGGAAATCGCCCCCTGGTCAATCTGGATTTCCTATTCTCCGGATCTCTGCTATTGGGGCCAATCTCAGCTCATCATGAAGCCTGAACCATATCACTGGGATGAAATGAAGATCGGCCCCGGCGCACCGCCGATCAAAACGGACCAGGGATGGCTTTCCATCTATCACGGGGTTTTCCGAACTATGGATGGATCGGTCTATCGTTTGGGGGTTGCTCTTCATGACCTGCAGAACCCGGCAAAGGTCATCAGTGTGGGCGACTCGTGGATTTTGCAACCGGAAGATCCTTGGGAGATAACTGGATATGTCCACAACGTGGTCTTCACCTGTGGGGCCGTTCTGGAGTCCGATGGAACGGTTAAAATCTATTGGGGGGGCGCAGACACGGTCATGTGCGTTGGCGAAGCGAATGTCTCGGATCTGGTCGCACTATGCCTGCATCACGGCAGACCGGCAAAGTAAGCATAGCATTTCAACAGTACCTATCCCGTCAGAGCTTTATCTAAAAGTGCCCCACGGGTGTCCCGTGGACGGCGAAGGTGATTCATAACTATTGGATTTTATTGGCTGGGGGACCAGGATTCGAACCTGGGCTGGCGGAGTCAGAGTCCGCTGTCCTACCGCTAGACGATCCCCCAACAGCGGGATCGAAGCTTAACGATTAACGCTCAAAGGTCAAGCGGCGACAGAGAATGATCGGAAACCAAGCTACCGTTTGGAGAACTGCGGGCGTTTGCGCGCCTTGTGCAAGCCGACCTTTTTTCGCTCCACCTCGCGCGCGTCGCGAGTAACAAATCCCGCACTTCGCAAGCGCCCGCGTAAGCCCGCATCATACTCGATGAGGGCGCGTGTAATACCCAGTCGAATCGCGCCAGCCTGCCCCGAGATCCCACCCCCCCTGACGGTGGCGATAATGTCCATCTCTGCGCCCAAACCGATGGTCTCCAGGGGCTGACGCACGACCATGCGGGCGGTTTCTCTCCCAAAATAATCATCAAGGCCTCGATCGTTTACCATTATCGAGCCACTGCCTTTTCGCAGAAAAACCCGAGCCCTACTGCTCTTTCGCCGCCCGATACTCAAACAAACCTGAACAGCCATTGCTTAAATTTCTAACATTCTTGGTTGTTGCGCCTCGTGTTTATGCTGGGAACCGGCGTATACGCGTAATTTACGGAACATCGCCCGCCCCAACGGGCCCCGAGGCAACATCCCCTTCACCGCCAGTTCGATAACTCGATGCGGTGCGCGCTGGATCAGCTTTTCGAAGGTGACGGATTTCAACCCACCAGGATAACCGGAATGTCGGTAGTATACTTTCTGCGCGGCCTTCCTTCCTGTTACCCTAACTTTGTCGGCGTTAATAACCACGAGGTAATCCCCATTATCCATGTGAGGGGTATATTCCGGTTTATGCTTTCCACGCAAGCGCCTCGCTATTTCGGTGGCCATGCGCCCGAGCACTTTGTCTTTCGCATCGATGAGATACCACTCGTGCTTGATATCGGACGCCTTAGCCGTATACGTTTTCACTACTCGTGCAACAAATCAAAAAGGTGCGACATCGTACGTTTCGTCACCCACACTGTCAATGTCTAGTCTTTTCCAAAATGGTATGAGTCTGAACTTGGCTGCGTGTTTCCAGCGAGGGATGAGTCTGAAAGGTGGTGAAGGGATCGATCATCGGGGGCATGGTGATCGACATGAACGAGAAACGGCTGGTC
>JBOIEG010000361.1:0-1726 GCA_050740915.1 Gammaproteobacteria bacterium
GCTACCCGGCGGTGCGACTGGCGTCACAACCGGAACACCAGAGGTACGTCCACTCCGGTCCTCTCGTACTAGGAGCAGCTCCCCTCAAGTCTCCAGCGCCCACGGCAGATAGGGACCGAACTGTCTCGCGACGTTCTAAACCCAGCTCGCGTACCACTTTAAATGGCGAACAGCCATACCCTTGGGACCGGCTTCAGCCCCAGGATGTGATGAGCCGACATCGAGGTGCCAAACTCCCCCGTCGATGTGAACTCTTGGGAGGAATCAGCCTGTTATCCCCGGAGTACCTTTTATCCGTTGAGCGATGGCCCTTCCATTCAGAACCACCGGATCACTAAGACCGTCTTTCGACCCTGCTCGACGTGTCTGTCTCGCAGTCAAGCACCCTTATGCCTTTGCACTCATTGCGCGATTTCCGACCGCGCTGAGGGTACCTTTGTGCTCCTCCGTTACCCTTTAGGAGGAGACCGCCCCAGTCAAACTACCCACCATACACTGTCCCTGACCCGGATAACGGGCCTAGGTTAGAACCCCAAACATGCCAGGGTGGTATTTCAAGGACGGCTCCACCAGAACTAGCGTCCTGGCTTCACAGCCTCCCACCTATCCTACACAAGCATGCTCAAAGTCCAGTGTAAATCTGTAGTAAAGGTTCACGGGGTCTTTCCGTCTAGCCGCGGGTACACTGCATCTTAACAGCGAATTCAACTTCGCTGAGTCTCTGGTGGAGACAGTGTGGCCATCGTTACGCCATTCGTGCAGGTCGGAACTTACCCGACAAGGAATTTCGCTACCTTAGGACCGTTATAGTTACGGCCGCCGTTTACCGGGGCTTCGATCAACCGCTTCGCGCTAGGCGCTAACGGCATCAATTAACCTTCCGGCACCGGGCAGGCGTCACACCCTATACGTCCTCTTTCGAGTTTGCAGAGTGCTGTGTTTTTAGTAAACAGTCGCGGCCACCTCGTCACTGCGGCCCCCTTCCGCTCCCGAAGCAAGTTCGTTCACGTACCAAGGGCACACCTTCTCCCGAAGTTACGGTGCTATTTTGCCTAGTTCCTTCACCAGGGTTGTCTCAAGCGCCTTGGGATACTCTCCCTGCCCACCTGTGTCGGTTTCGGGTACGGTCTCGTACAACCTGAAGCTTAGAGGCTTTTCCTGGAAGCTGGGCGTCAACCACTTCGCTCCGCTAAGGGAGCTCGTCATCACGTCTCAAGATTGTGTCCCCGGATTTACCTAAAGACACTCCCTACACGCTTGAACCGGGACATCCAACACCCGGCTGGCCTAGCCTTCTCCGTCCCCCCATCGCAGCTGTACGAGGTACTGGAATATTAACCTGTTTCCCATCGACTACGCATTTCTGCCTCGCCTTAGGAGCCGACTCACCCCACGCCGATTAGCGTCGCGCAGGAAACCTTGGGCTTTCGGCGTGCGGGTTTTTCACCCGCATTATCGCTACTTATGTCAGCATTCGCACTTCCGATACCTCCAGCATGCCTCACGGCACACCTTCGCAGGCGTACGGAACGCTCCTCTACCATGGAACAAGGGATCAGACTCGATATTTCTCAATATGCTAAACCTCAATGTTTCAATCCAAAGAAACCATCGAGTCTGACCCCTTGTTTCCATCCGCAGCTTCGGTACGCGGCTTGAGCCCCGTTACATCTTCCGCGCAGGCCGACTCGACCAGTGAGCTATTACGCTTTCTTTAAAGGATGGC
>JBOIEG010000362.1:0-4585 GCA_050740915.1 Gammaproteobacteria bacterium
TTCCGTGTGCGGATCTCCATGTCTCCAGCTGCGTGCGTTCAGCCGGCTGCAACTTGATCGCCACGCGGGTGTTCGGCATGAGCGAGACCATAGCAATCACTGGAAAGTCTGTAAAGTTATTTAAGGGCCACTACACTAGATCGCGTGGTTGTGGCTGCGCTATCAGCCGAGCTCCAAGCTCACCCGCTGGTTCCGTGAGCGCTTTGCCGGCGGCGGTGCGCGCATGCGGCGCGTGGGGATCATGGCCTTAGCCCGTCGGTTGCTTGTTGCGTTATGGTGTTACCTCGAGAGCGGCGAGTTGATCGGCGGCGGCCTCGTCGAGGGGCGCCGCGCGGCGTGCGGTGATGACGACCTTTGCGCCTTGCCTGGCAAAGCTCAGTGCCGCGGCACGGCCGATCCCGGAGCTTCCGCCAGTGACGATGATAACCTTATCGTTCACCGCATCCATAAGGTCTCCTCTTTTTCACTTTGGTCAGAGCATTGGAGTCCGTGCTGGCGACTAGCGGCGCGGCCTGCATCTCACTCCTTGTCGTCCGTGACGAGGTTCTTTTCGTCGGTATCGACCACGAACACAGCAAGCAGGCGCGCGGGTGCAGTAGTGCTCGCATTTTCGCTGACACCGTGACGATCGCCCGGTAATTCGGAAAAGCTTTCGCCGGCGCGATAGGTTATCACTGGTCCATCATTGACCTGGCTTCGGATCGCCCCCTCCAAGACCGTTGCGTAGATGAAGGCGGAGTTTGGGTGGGTGTGCGCAGGCGATGAGCCGCCAGGTTGATATTCGACGAGCACGCCCTTGACGCTCTTGCCGGGGACATTTGGAAGCACGTGCTCGTAGACCAGCGTCACCTTTGACTTGTCATCGACCCCTTCGGCCGATGCTCCGGTTACAGAAACGGCTGCCAGCGCAACCGCGCAGATAAATTCCCTGATCATTTGTAATCTCCTCTCCTATTGTGGATACGAAAGCGCAGGAGATCGCCGATCTGGCGGATCACCAGACCTCGGCGTTCCCCTTTGCCTGACTGCTTATTTCTGACGCGTGGATTGGCTGAGCCAGTCCTCGAAACGCGTTGCGCCGATGCGCGGGTTGTCGCCGGGGACCAGCGATTGATCGTTCAGCCGCCCCGAAGTAGAGTGCGTGGGGATCTGCGACCACTTCGCGCGGATCCTTGGTCGCGCTCAGGAATCGCCCGACGAGTTCGTTGAGGCGCACCCGCTCAGGACCGGCGATCTCGACCATGCCGTTCACTGGTGCTCCAAGTGCAACGTCAGTCATTGCATGGGCTACGTCATCAGCCGCGATGGGCTGCACATAAGCGGGGGACAGGTGAACGGTCTGCCCGACGGTGCCCGACTGGGCGATGCCGCTCATGAACTCGAAGAACTGCGTTGAGCGGAGGATCGTATAGGGGATCCCGGACGCCTTGATCAGTTTCTCTTGGGCCACCTTCGCGCGGAAGTAACCATTGTCGGGTAGGTGATCGGTGCCGACGATCGACAGCGCGACGTGATGTCCCACGCCAGCGGTCGCTTCGGCGGCAAGAAGGTTACGACCTGACGTCTCGAAGAATTCCAGAACCGCCTTGTCCTCGAAGGACGGTGAATTCGCCAAGTCGACAACGACTTGCGCTCCCGCCAGTGCTTTATCCAGTCCCTCACCAGTGATGGTGTTGACGCCCGAGGCGGGCGACGCCGCCACTACCTCATGGCCGCTCTGGATGAAAGCGCATGTGCTCGAACTTACCTCCCGGTTTGACTTTCCTTCTGCGCGCGCTCGCGGACGCCGAGCCCGGATCATTGACCTTGAGCGCATCGCCCGTATTGGATGGAGATGAAGATGACCAGCCGGCCTTTCCGACAACACACTGACGGGGCGGTCGCTGGTGGTAAGCCACGGCTGCTTAATGCACTAACGCGCTCACTTAGCGCTCTTTGTCTTCTCTGCAACCTGCCGCGTGCGTCACGCGCGCAGCTTTCAGGGCAGCCCGAACACAATCACGATCGGCAGGCCCGACCCGCCGAAGAAGCCCGAGACGACCCCCGACATCACGGCCACGTACTGCTTGCCGCCTAGTTCGTAGCTGACCACCCCCCCGCCCAGGCTGCCGCCGGTGTTGAACCGGTAGAGCACCTTGCCGTTGCTCGCGTCGAGCGTAAGGAAGTCGTTGTTCATGTCGCCGGTGAGGAGCACGCCGCCCTTCGTCGCGACCACGGCTGCGACGGCCGGCGTGTCCCAGGCGTTCTTCCAGCGCACCGTACCGGTCGCGGCATCGATCGCGGTCAACCAGCCCTTCGCCTGACTCTTTGGATCGTTGACGGCGTACCCGCCGTAGTAGTGTGTGCCGGTGGTGTGAGTGGGATCCTTGTCGAACTTGGTGAAGGTGCCGCACCAGTCCACCGCGGGGACGAACAGCGTGTTGCTTTGCGGGCTGTAGGCGGGGCCGTTCCACTCCGGGCCGCCGAGGAATCCGGGGCAGCGGTAGATGCCCTCCACCGTGGGCGGCGTATCAATGTTCTTGCGCGTCGTGATCGGCACCTGGTAGAGGTGTTCGTGAGACTCGCGGTCGAGCACATGCAGCAGCCCGTCCTTGACGCTCACGATCACGAGGTCGCGGCGCTTCCCCTTGACGGTGGCACTGAAGAGCGGGCTGACCTGGCTCAGGTCGGCGTCATGAACGTCGTGCGGCAGCGCTTGGTAGTACCACTTGAGCTTGCCGGTGGCAACGTCGAGCGCGACCATGGAATTGGTGTACAGATTGTCGCCCAGCCGCAGCTCGCCGTAGTAATCGGGCGCCGGGTTTGCGACCGGCACATAAAGCACGCCCTTGGCCGCGTCGAGCGACAACGGCGTCCACAGGGCGCCGCCGCCGTGGGCGCGGGCTTTGGCGTCCTTCCAGGTCTCGGCACCGGGCTCGCCGTCGTCGGGGATCGTGTTGAACCGCCAGATCGGCTCGCCGTTGTCCAGCTTGAACGCGCCGACCCAGCCCTTCGCACCCCAGTCTCCGCCTGAGGGCCCGTAGATCACCATGTCTTTGTAGATCAGCGGTGGCATGGACAGGTACTGGCTAGCCTTCGCGCTGGCGATCTCGCGGCTCCACAGCAGTTGACCGCTGCCGAGGTCGAGCGCGATCAGCCAGCCGTCGGCCGTACCGCGCACCAGTTTTCCGTCCTTGATGGCGGCGCCGCGGTTGGTGGTCGAAAGTTCGTTGCCCTTCGCGGGCCAGGTGTAGCTCCACTTTTCGCGGCAAGTCTGCGCGTCGATCCCAACGGTGGCGCGCCCGAGCGTGAGATACATGACCCCGTTGTACACAATGGGGTTCGTCTGCGACTCTGTAGCCGTGGACGAGCGGTAGATGCAATGGGCACGCAGCTTCGACGCACTCTTAACGTTGATCTGGTCGAGGTCGACGTAGCGCTGGCCGCTGTAGTCCTTGTTGGCATAGAGCCAGTCACCCCGGCTGGTCGCCGCCGCGTCGAGTTGTGCTTGGGTCGGCCCCTTGACGAGGCCCAGCGGCGGCGGCGGTGGCGGGGGCGCGGAACCTAGGGTCGCAAGATAGGCGATTACGTCGGCCCGGTCGTTAGCCTCCGGAACCGAGATGATCATCGAGGTGCCGGGCACTTTCTGTTCCGGGTTGACCAAGAACTCATTCAGCGACTTCTCATCCCATGTCAGGTCCGCCGCCTTCAATGCGGGCGTGTACCCGAATTCAGGCACCGTGCCGACCCTGCGGCCGACGACGCCACGGAGCGTCGGGCCCACGGCGTTTTGCCCTGGGTTGACCGAGTGGCATGTGGCGCACGCGGTCTGAAAGTGCGTCTTCCCGTGGGTGGCGTCGCCTTGGGCGAAGGCAACGCTGCTGATCGATGATCCAGCAGCGAGTACGGCTACCGCCAAGCGAATCGAACACACGACGCAATTGAACGGCGTCAGCAGCCCCTGCTTGCTGAGGCTGGGTCTTCCGGTAGCTTGATCCATCGCTTGTCTCCTTTGATTTGAGCTGTCGGGCCGCATGGCAGCGATTTAACAGCGATTTACTTGGACGAGGCCATATCGGGCCCGCGTCGAAAGTTCATGCGACCGCAGGCCGTAAATTAACTGTCGGCGAAATGATCGCGCGCGATCCCAGTCCCGTATTTAATGTTCGGCGCGCGGCTTGTTTAATCCGGCCACTATCTTGGCGCGGCTTGATTGCGTCGGACTTGCGGGTATCCCGATAGGCATCGCGTCGGCAGACTGCCGACAAAAATTGCGAGTCTTCTTTGCATGGTTAACTACTCCTAATTCCGGCTGCTATGAGTGGCAGCGAAATAATCACAAGCCGAAGAACGCCGCGTGCCGTGATGACGTGGCAGCTGGTCAGACGGTTACCTTCAGGCGCTCTGCGGGTGCAATCCCCCCACGCGCAACGCTACGAATATTCCAACCTCTTAAACTCTTCGCGGCAAGCTTCACTAAAAAATCGGCTCCTCAGCAAAATTTGTGGGTAGTTTTCTACTTGATAGACCCCATGGAGTTAAGGGCGTCTGAGGAAAACAACGATTCTGACGCAAGTCCTACAGGCTCTGGCTGTGGATATATGGA
>JBOIEG010000363.1:0-9675 GCA_050740915.1 Gammaproteobacteria bacterium
ACCCGCAGGCCAGATAGCTGTCCTCTCGCGCACAGTCCTGGCTCGGATTCTGCGCCTCGATAGGCGCACTGGAATCTCGGCCAAGGCGGATCTGACGGCGCCTCCACAGACCTGCCGAAAGGACACAAAACATCACTGAACAGGCGCAATTGGGTTTTGTATCCTATTCTCCATATAGTGAATCAGCAATTAGCTTTTGCAACGACTAAAGTGAGGTAATCGATATGAACGTTTTATTTGGAACAATGATTTTGTTCATGATATGGCTAATAGCCAAATACTGGAATTTAGGTCCGCGTCAAACAACAAAAGATTTTTAGCGCACTTCGATTAATTCGAAGTGTCCGCCCTCACAGGGACGTGAGGACATTGGTCAATCTGATTGACCAATGGAGCAAAGCAAAAACCGCGCTTTTGCTTTGCGATTCGATAAATTGCAAGGAAGCAATTTATCGAAGTGCCCTTTAGAGAAGAAATGCCGCCGTGGAGTGGACGCTGATACACCGCCGATGTCGTGAGGGCTCCAGCGCGAACCGCGCCACGTTTCAGGTTCTCGCCGCCGGCGCACTTGGCCTCCGTGCCCAATGTCGCCGAGGCGGACGGCGTTGATGAGCGCCGCCAAGATCGACGTACTGCGCAAGCCGTAGGTAAAACGCTGCGAGGGTCTGCGGCGGGCGAGCACGCTGGCTCCCCAAGCAAGCAGCAGGCTCAAGACATCGCTTAAATTATGTCCGGCATCTGCAAGCAACGCTATGGAATGGGCCAGAATGCCGTAAACCGCTTCAACCAGGACAAAGCCGATGTTAAGCGCGACGCCAATCGCAAAGGCGCGCCCATAATGGTTAGAATCGTGGGAATGAGACAGCTTGAGTTTCTCCGTAAGGCTGATGATGACTCTTAACTTTTAGATTGATTGTATGGAGGAAAATCTCCTAGGCTATCGCCGCCTAGGCTATCGCCGCCTTGGCAGTCTCTTGCCGATGGCCAGTCGATACAAGACCGGCAAGACGAGCAGCGTGAGCGCCGTCGAGGAAAGGATCCCACCGATCACCACCGTGGCAAGCGGGCGCTGCACCTCGGCCCCGGTACCGATAGCGATGGCCATGGGCAGAAACCCCAGGGAGGCGACCAGGGCCGTCATCAAGACTGGGCGCAGGCGTATCAATGCCCCCTGTCGAACGGCCTCCATGACGGGCACACCTTCCTGCCGCAGTTTATTGATAAACGTGATCATCACCAGCCCATTTAGCACGGCAACTCCCGAGAGGGCAATGAATCCGACCCCGGCCGAGATCGAGAGAGGGATATCCCGGAGCCAAAGGGCGAGCACCCCGCCGGTTAAGGCAAACGGCACCCCGGTGAACACTAGGAGACCGTCCTTGAGGTTGCCGAAGGTGGCGAAGAGAAACAGGAAAATGAGGAGCAGCGCGATGGGCACGACGATTTGGAGGCGCTGGGCGGCCGAGATCAACTGCTCGAACTGACCGCCCCAGTCGGTCCAATAACCGGCGGGAATGCTCACCTCCTCCTGGATCCTCTCCTCGGCCTCGGCCACAAAGGAGCCGAGGTCGCGCCCGCGCACATTGGCTGTCACTACTGCCCGGCGCTTGCCGTTCTCGCGGCTGATCTGGTTGGGACCCGGGGCGATGTTCACCTCGACCACCGCGCCCAGGGGTACGAAGCTCGGCCGCGGCGTGGTCACGGCGACCGGCGTTGCCAGGCCCGCTATGGGCAGGAGCACGGGGAGGCGTTGGATGGCCTCGAGATCGATGCGCAAGGCTTCCGGCAGGCGCACCACCAGGTCGAACCGCCGGTCCCCCTCGAACACCTCCCCGGTCTTCTTGCCGCCCAGGGCGATCTCGACCACCTCCTGGACATCGGCGACGTTCAAGCCGTAGCGGGCCATGGCCTCCCGGTTCATCTGGAGCGTCAAGACCGGCAGGCCCGTGATCTGTTCTACCCTCACATCCGCGGCTCCGGGAACCTTTTCCAGCACCTCGGCGATCGCCTCCCCGGCCTCCAGCAAGACCACCAGATCATCGCCAAACACCTTGACCGCCACATCGGCGCGCACACCGGCGATGAGCTCATTGAAGCGCATCTTGATCGGTTGGGTGAATTCGTAGTTGTTGCCCGGGATCGCTTGCACGGCCGCTTCGAGTGCCCGAACCAGATCGGCCGTAGAGCGGGAAGGATCAGGCCAGTCGGCCCGCTCCTTGAGCATGACATAGTTGTCGGCCACACTGGGCGGCATGGGATCGGTGGCGATCTCCGCGGTACCCATCTTGGCGAACACCCGATCCACCTCGGGGAACTCCTTGATCCGTTTCTCCAGGGATTCTTGCATCCCGATCGCCTGGGTCAGACTGGTCCCCGGGATGCGCAGGGCGTGCAACGCGATATCGCCCTCATCGAGGCTCGGCACGAATTCGGTACCCATGCGCGTGGCAAGCAGCCCGCTCAAGACCACGATCACTACGCTCGTGGTCACCACCAAGGCCCGGTTCCTCAGGGTCAGGTTCAAAAGAGGCTCATAGGCCGTCTTGGCAACCCGCATGAGCCAGTTTTCCTTTTCCGCCATGGGGCGGGAGAGAAACAGTGCCGCAACCGCCGGGATAAAGGTTACCGACAGGATCATGGCACCCAGGAGCGCGGTGACGACGGTAAAGGCCATGGGAACGAACATCTTCCCCTCGACCCCGGTAAGCGCAAAGATGGGGATATAGACCACCATGATGATCAATTGCCCGAAGAGCAGCGCCCGGCGCGTCTCCTTCGATGCCTCGAAGACCACCTCGAAGCGCTCGGCACGGGTCAAGGGGCGTTGCCGCCGGTGTTGTTCCGCCGCGAGATGTCGAACGCAATTCTCCACGATCACGACCGCACCATCCACGATGATGCCAAAGTCGAGCGCCCCCAGGCTCATCAGATTGGCGCTCACCCCCTGTTCCACCATTCCGGTGATGGTGAAGAGCATGGAGAGCGGGATGATGAGTGCCGTGATGAGCGCCGCGCGGAGGTTGCCCAGGAACAGAAACAGGATGGCGATGACGAGCGCCGCCCCCGCCAAGAGATTCTCGGTCACCGTGGCGATGGTCTTATCCACGAGCACAGTGCGGTCATAGGTGGCGTTCGCCACCACCCCCCCGGGTAGGCTGCGGTTGATCTCGACCAGCTTGTCGGCCGCCGCTCTTGCCACCGTGCGGCTGTTTTCCCCCATGAGCATGAACACGGTGCCGATCACGGTCTCTTCCGCGTTCTGGGTGGCCCCACCGGTACGCAACTCCTCCCCCAGCAGGACCGCCGCAATGTCTTTGATATAAATCGGTACGCCCTGGCGGTTGCCGACGATGATGTGGCGGATATCGTTTAGATCCCCCACCTGGCCCGGCGCCCGGATGAGATACTGTTCTCCCCGATGCTCTATATAGCCCGCGCCCACGTTGGCATTGTTGCGGGCGAGTGCCTCGAGCACATCCTGGAAGCTCAGGCCATAGGCGATGAGCTTCGCCGGGTCGGGCGTCACATGGTATTGCTTCAGATAGCCGCCGATGCTGTTGACCTCCGTGACCCCGGGCACGGTGCGGATCTGCGGCCGGATCACCCAATCCTGCACGGTCCTGAGATCCGTGGCCGTGTAAGGGGTGCCGTCGGGTTTCATGGCCCCCAGCTCCGCCTGCACGGTCCACATGAAGATCTCGCCGAGACCCGTGGCGATGGGGCCCATCTTCGGCTCGACACCCGGGGGCAGCCGGCCTTGGGCCTCCTGAATGCGCTGGTTGACGAGGCTCCGGGCGAAATAGATGTCGGTGCCGTCCTCGAAGATCACCGTGACCTGGGACAGCCCGTAGCGGGAGAGCGAGCGGGTTTCTTGCAGCCGAGGCAGGCCCGCGATCACGGTTTCGATGGGGAAGGTGATGCGCTGCTCGATCTCCAAGGGGGAATAGCCCGGCACCTCCGTGTTGATCTGGACCTGGACGTTGGTGATGTCGGGGACGGCGTCGATGGGTAGGCGCTGGTAGTTGTAAACCCCCAGCACGGCCACGGCGAGGGTGGTAAGAAGAACGAGCCAGCGTTGTTCGATGGAAAATCTTAGGAGACGTTCAAACATGTTCACTCCTCAGAGCTTGTGAAAAATCTGCTTTTTTCACAAGCTCTCAATGATCGTGGGTCGCCCCGGACTTGCCCAGGTCGGCCTTGAGAACAAAGCTATTCGTCGCGGCATAGCGTTCGCCCGCGGAGAGGCCCTTGACGACCTCCACCCATTGCCCGTCACTACGCCCCAATTCCAGTGGTCGCACCTCGAAGCGATCGCCGTACTGGGCGAACACCACCGACCAGTCCCGGTAAGTCTGGATGGCCTCGGCCGCGACCGCGACCGGCACCGTGACTTCTTCTTGCACGACCTCGACCGTCACGAAGAGGCCAGGCCGCCAGCGCCCGTCGGGATTCGCGATGTGCACATGGGCGCTCGCGGACCGAGTCTCTTCGCCCACCAGCGGGCCGAGGTAAGACACGGTAGCGGTGGCCTCGATCGCCAAGACTTCGGATTTGACAGTGACCTCCTGGCCGAGCCGGACCGCGTTTAAATGCTTGGCGTAGACGCTGAAATCCCCCCACACCGTCGAGAGATCCGCGATCATGAAGATCGCCGTGTCCTCCTTGATGGCCTCGCCCAGCACGAGGTGCTTCTCGATGACGACACCGTCGAGCGGTGCGCGGATCTCATAGCGTGTGAGCGTCTGCTCGCGGAAAGGCGTCCTCGGCCGATGCAGCCTGACCGGACCTTCCGGCTCTATGGACAGCGTGGCGAGGTCGGCGTGAGAGAGTCCCAACGCCAGCAGTTTCTGCGCGGCGATTTGCTTGGTGATCTCGCCCTCCTCTAAGGCGTGACGGCTGTTAAGGTAATCCTGCTCGGGTGAGATCTTGTTCCTCCACAGGCTCCGTTCTCGAATGAAACTGGTCTGTGCGAGCTCAAGCCGATGCACCGATTCGATGTATAGGCCCTTTGCGTCCGCTAGCTCGAGGCTGTCGACGATCGCGATAACCTCGCCCCTCCTTACCCTATCGCCCAGATTCTTATGGACGGCGGTGACCACACCGGCGAATCGAGGGACGACATGGGCTAGACGGTTTTGATCGAGCTTGATCTCCCCGGGTAGCTCTAAGAGCGCTTTGATGCGCGCGGGGCCGGCGGTCATAATCTCTATCCCCGAGCTTTGCAGCGCTTCATGGGAAAGCTGGACCCTGTCTTCGACTTGCGTGTATTGCCAGTCATAGCGGCGGCTTTCGCGCACCGCGCTGACCTTCACATCGAAGGAGTGTGGCTCCTCGATGACTCGATCGCCGCGCAGATAGTCCCCCTCCTTCCGGAACTGGATGGGATCGATTCTGCCTCCCAGCCGGTGCAATTCGATAGTCATCTGGACTTGCTCGGGGGATAAGGGCTTTCCCTGTTCATAGGCATAGACCCGGAATTGGGGTGGCACACCTTGTTCGTAAATCGTGACCTCGACCTCGAAGCCGTCTTGAGTCAGCAGCCGCCCGCCGTGAGGTCCCTTGGCCATAGGACCTCCCTCCTCCTGTTCACTCTGGGCCTCATACTCCTCGGTGCTCACGGTGGCGGGTTCCAGGCGCAAGATGAAAAAGCCCAGGACGATCCCCACCAGGACTACTGCGGCGATGGAAAGCCGATTCTTTACGTTCATTGTGACTCCTTCTGGGTTTGGACCGCGTCAATCCGCTCGCCGATCAAGCCCTCCACCTGGGCGACCGACTGGTGGTAGTCGGTCAGCGCGCGCAGGTATTGCGCCTTGGCCCCGAACAGGGTGCGCTGGGCGTCCAAGACATCGACCAGGCCGAACTTGCCCAGCCGGTAACCTTTGCTTGCGGCCTCGAAGGCGCTCTGGGCACCGGGCAGGACCTGAGCCTTCAAAACCGTGATCTCGGCATGGGCGCTGGCCAGCGTCTGATAGGCGCTGCTCAAGGCCGTGGCCATTCGCACTTCCATTGCGCGGCGTTCTTCTTCGGCCTTGGCGAGCCGGCGCTGCGCCTCCAGGATGGCGCCCTGGTTGCGGTTGAACACCGGCAGAGGTAGCGAGATCCCGACCACCAGGGCGTCATCCCCGGGCTCAGTGAAATGCCGGACCCCGAAGCTGGCGGTGAGGTCCGGAATGGCGCGGGCCTCTTCTACGGCGACAACGGCGTTACGCTCCGCGAGCCCCGTGGCCCAGCGGGCGAGCTCCGGGCTCTGGCGGAGCCGCTCCATGAGCTGTTCCAGGGTGGGTATAGGGAGGACGGCCTCGATCACGCCTCTGGCGCGCTTGAAGCGCGGGGCAGTAGTGCTGCCCCAGGTCGCCGCCAGGCGCGCACGCACGGCCTCGAGCTCACGCTCGGCACGCGTGAGCTCTATTCGCACCGAGGCAGTTGCGACCCCGACCTTGGTCTCTTCCACCGGGGATACCTTACCGGCCATCACCCGTTTGGCCGCGGCGGCGGCAACCTCTTCCGCGAGAGCCACCACTTGTTTGCTCAGTGCGGTCCGCCGCTGTGCGCTCAGGACATCGACATAGGCCCTCTGGGTTTCCGTCAAGACCTTGATCCGCTCTCTCTCGTAGTCCCAGCCGGCGAGGTCGCGCGCCAGTTGCGTGGCCTCCGTTCGGGCTGCCCGCTTTCCACCGAGCTCGATCAACTGGCTGAGCTGAAGGGTAATTGCTGTGCTGTCAAACCCCTGCAAGGCGTTATTGCCGAAGTTCTCCGCTACCACGCCAAGGTGAGGATTGGGAAGCAGGCCCGCCTGGAGCACCGCCGCCTCTCGGGCGCGGACCTCGAAGGCAAAGGCTTTGAGCCCTGGGTTCTGAAGGAGCACCAGCGATAGCACCTCGCGTAGTGTGAGGTCGCCGACGGGCTCGGTGACAGTAGTACCGGAAGGCAAGACCTCTGGTGACGCAAGCGGCGCCGGGATCTCCCGGCCAAGGGGGCGCGGCCCCGGCGAATCCGCATGAGCGCAGGCGCCACCCACGAGCTGCGCCAGCAACAAGATCGATAAAGTTTTAGAAGACATAAACCGCCTCTGAAAGTCGATAAGGGTCAGGCCAAGCCATAACCCACGGATCGCACACGCCCTCATACGAGGCGTGCGGGTGTTGCAGAGGAATCTAAATCAGAAGGACGGTGGTGCGGCGGGAGGCAAGCGTGGGGTTGATCCCAGGCGGCGGCCGCGCCCGAAGGTGTACGGAAGCAAGCTCAACAAAAGAGGAAAATGGGTAAGTCGTTACCGGTAAAGATAAGGCATTGGAGATTTCGATCGTTTTGAACGCGGCCATGGCCTGCGGTTTCTGTGCCGGGATCTGGATGACGTGATCTTCTTGATCTTCCTGCCCCGTGATCGCCGCCAACACCTGGTCCAGGACATCGGGCTGATGCGGGCTGGGAAGAAACGGTTTCGGTTCGTGCTGGTCAGGGTGCCCTGGGTGGTGCAGGGTTAATCGCATGCCCTGATCGCTGTAATTGACGTAGGTCTTATGGGCGTGGCCGAGGATCATGAACAGGAGCGGTGCCAGCGCATTTCCAGCCCCCACTATGAGATAGATCAGCAGACAGACATAGCCACTCGGCTTGCGCTTAAGCATTTGCTTTGATAACGCCCCGAATTACTTATTACCCCGGCAAGTCCACCGTGGAAATAAGCTATAGTCAAATTGCCTGCGGATTCAGGCCGTTAATTTGAGATTACCCTATTGGCAATCGCTGTCCAGGGCAGCGGGGCAAACACATCATCAACAAGGAGCGATTATCTACCCTCTCGCTCGATCTTGAATTAGCCTCGCGCCCGCTATTTCTTTTTTCTGGGCGCGGGAGCAAGGGGCTTTTTCGCCGAGGTCACGCCAAAAGGCGACGCTGGAACGGCAGCCTTTTTCGATTGCTTAGGTTTCTTAGCTTCACGACTACTGCGTTTTTGGCCTTTGGCCATTGAGTTCTCCTGAATAGGAAGTCAGAAGGCCAGTTTAGACGCCGACAACCCCCAATACAACACACCCTAACTCATGGTATGCCATTTGCCGACCCTATCCGTTTCAGTGGTCCACGAGAAACGTTATGGACATGGCTCGAACGAAAGGCACTTTCGATTCCGCTTGGGGCCTATACCTCGGGCTAACGGCATTTCTCCTGTTTACGCTAGTCGCGCTATACCGGGAAAGCTTTCTGTCCCTCACGACGATATGGTTTCGCTCCGATACCTTTAGCCACGGGGTCATCATCTTCCCAATCAGTCTGTTTATGGTTTGGACCCATCGCTATGAATTGTCTTTGCTGCAACCACGCCCGAGCGCATGGGGCTTGGGGCTCACCCTTGCGGCCAGCGTGGGGTGGTTTCTCGCCCGCTTGGCCGATGTCCTCGTCGTCCAGCAACTCTGCGCCATGGCTATGGTGCCAGCACTGGTCCTGACTGCGCTCGGGACACAGATTTGTCGCCGCCTCGCCTTTCCCCTGGCATATCTCGTCTTCGCCGTACCTATGGGCGAGATGCTGGTCCAGCTGCTGCAGGATTTCACCAGCGCCTTCGTCGTCCGTGCTGTACAACTGTCCGGACTGCCCGTATTCGTGGAGGGCCGCCATATCAGTCTACCCTCCGGTGACTGGGAGGTTGCCGCCACATGTAGCGGGATCCGCTACCTCATGGCTTCAGCGGCGTTGGCATCGGCCTACACCTATTTCACCCACCGTAGTGCTTGGCGCCGTACAGCGTTTATCCTGCTCGGCTTTATCGCACCCGTTATTGCTAACGGGCTACGTGCTTACGGCATCGTGATGTTGGGTCACCTGAGCGATATGCGCATCGCCGTCGGCGTAGACCATTTGCTCTATGGTTGGTTATTCTTCGGTGTGGTCATGATGCTCTTGTTTTGGTTGGGCTCTAGGTGGCGCGAACCACCATCACCGGCGTAGCGCGCGGTGTTGAACCAGAGTGATGCGAAAGCCATGGCAGCGCTTGCGATCACGCTCCTAGCTTTGCTGACACTTGCGAGCGCGCTGCTGGCAAACACTCTCCTGATATCGCCAGATAACTCAATAAAAACTCCCCTCCTAGTGCAAGCGCCCGTCGCATTGTCGCCCTGGCACGGACCCCAGGAGAACGATGGCAGCTGGCAGCCCCGTTTTTTGGGAGCTAACGGATTTATCGAACAGAGGTATACCCTACACGAGCAGGTCGTCACCCTCTACATCGCCGGCCATTGCACCACAAACCCGTTGATGGCCAAGCTTCTCAGCGTTTGGGCGCGGGTAATGCATCGGGGCTCTGTTTCGGGAGTGGTCGCCTTTGCATCTGAGTACAACGAGGAGTCGGAAGCAGCCCACCAGACGCTAAAGCAATTCTTGCCCGATTTCTATGAGTCCATTGCCTCGACCCTTGCGCCGGTGCCAAGCTAACTAAGCGGCGGAGTCCTTGCGGCGGGACACAACAAGAATCAAAAGATCCAGTAAAAAAGTGCGTATCTCAGGCTCGGAGAGAAGTATTTCGTGCATGCTCGATCGATCCGCATTTCTACTAGTGTAGTGTCCCTTAAATAACTTTACAGTTAAGCCGCCTTCTTTTTTCCCTCGGGGCAGGGTGGATCTGGGCTTGATCTGCTCCATCTTGACCCGCGCCCGCTCGATCTTCTTGATGATGTC
>JBOIEG010000364.1:0-1684 GCA_050740915.1 Gammaproteobacteria bacterium
TACCCGCAGGCCAGATAGCTGTCCTCTCGCGCACAGTCCTGGCTCGGATTCTGCGCCTCGATAGGCGCACTGGAATCTCGGCCAAGGAGGATCTGACGGCGCCTCCACAGACCTGCCGAAAGGACACCTTACTTGGTCTAGACCTGGGTCAGGGCACGCCCGCTACGCTTGGAGTTCGCCGGGGCGCCTTCTCCATGACGAGGATCGGTTACGGTTCACCGAGTTACTCGCCAAAGGAGTCAGCAGCAAGGCTGGCTGATCTACACGTATTGCCTGATGGGCAACCACTACCACTTGCTCCTGGAGACCCCCGAGCCTAGGGCTTCCGGCGCCCCTCGCGCACCAGCACAACGATCTCATCGCGAGAGAATCCCAGCTTCGATGCTTCGATGCTTCGATGCTTCGATGCAGCGGGTCAGTCCAACAGCTTTGCACACGCCGTCGTGCCACGCCGGATAAAGGTTTATCGTTAGCGGTCTACAATGAGCCCTGGGTTATAATTGAGCGGGTTGACGATAATCTTAGAGCAGGTGCCATTATGTCCAACATTCTCGCGGAACTTGAGGAAAAAGCCGGGCACCTCACACCTACTGAGCGGGCGCAGCTAGCGCTTTTCCTAATTCAGTCGCTCGATCCATCCGAGGAAGGTGATATCGAGGAGGCTTGGCGCGTCGAGGCGGAGGCGCGTCTAGCCCAGATCGAGCGGGGCGAGGCACAGTTGGTGCCCGGTGACGAAGTCTTCGACAAGATTCGTCTTCGCCTGGGTTGATCCCATACGATTTCCATTCAGAGGCGGAGGCTGAGTTCGCCGCTGCCGTTCTGTTCTATGAATCACGCCTTGTTGGCCTGGGTAGCTCGTTCGTCCGCGAAGTCGAGCAGGTTGTAGCTTTCAGCCGTGCCCACCCCGACGCCGGTTCGCCACTGGGATCAAAGGTTAGGCGCGTTCTTGTCCGCAGGTTTCCATACTCTCTCATCTACCGGCTTGAGGACGAGCGGCTCTACATACTCGCGGTTGCTCATCAACGTCGTCGCTCTGGTTACTGGCGGCGGAGAACATAGACCGCTAACAATGGATCCGACTCGGACGCGCGCAAAAGCGGTGCTCGCCTTGCTTTGAGCTGCTAAACCCTATCCACCATGCCCGTGATCCCGCGCGGTGGCGCGCTACAAGGTCGGGCCCTATGTGCTGGCGGCCGACATCTACGGCGTGCAAGCTCACATCGGGCGGGGCGGCTGGACTTGGTACACCGGCTCGGCCGGATGGATGCTGCGGGTGGCTTTGGAGTCCATATTGGGATTGAAGCTCGAGGCCTGGCACTGGCTCAAACTGCGCCCCTGCATCCCCGATCACTGGCCGGGGTTCTCTTTGCACTATCGCATCGGGGGAACCCAATACGCGATCCGGGTACGAAATCCCGCTGGCCACGCCGAGCGCGTTGTCGCGGTCACCATGGACGGCATCCAAGCCCCGATTGAAGACGGCTGGAGGCGGCGGTTAATTAGGTAATCATAGCGCGACCAGGAAACAGCCATGAAATTCACCATCCACCCTCTTACGCCTGAGAGTTTGTGAAAAACCGTCGCGAGCGAAGGAAGGTCGCGTTCCGCCGGAGCGCAGGAACCGCAGTGTATATTGAAATACATGAGGATTCCGAGCACCGCCGGAACGCGAGATCCCGAGCGC
>JBOIEG010000365.1:0-4102 GCA_050740915.1 Gammaproteobacteria bacterium
GCCTTTTTGTCGGATCTCTAGACGTCACCCACGGTGATATCCAGCGAAAAGCTTAAAACTCCTTGAAACCCTTAATCGACGCCATTTTCTGCCACTACACAACAGAATTTATGCAACTGGAGGGTTATACAGAGACGCGACCCTGGGACGTCCATCAGGACCGCGTTCGATCCCGCATGCGGCGGCCACTTCGTCGCGGTAGTGCAACCAATGAGCCAAGACCTGTTCCATAGCCGTCACCACGGATTTGCGTTTTGCAGGCGGCACGAAGTTGAGGATAGCCTTCCATGCGGCTGCGCGATGATCGCCTTCAACCTGCCGATGAGCTCTGGTCAGGGCCAGATGCTCCAGAGGGAGGCCGTAATGTTTCACTAAGGGATGCTCGCAGCGGGCTAACGGATCGCGCTTGGGTGCGGTAGGGTCGACTGTAACGCGGTCATTTTTGGTGCCTTCGATGAAGATGGTTACTACCGCTGCGGCAATCTCCCAGCCGTGCCTTTGAATGGTATCGTCGAGAAGTGCCCGATAGGTCTTCGCGGCAGGCATGAGCTTTACATCAACAAACCGGCTGAGGTCCATGCCCAGTCCCCTTGGATACTCAAGGAAAAGTTCTGGGTGCGGGCGACCCGCCACCAACGCTCCCGTTTCCTCTTCGTAAAGATTCTCCACCAGCGCACGTCGGACTTCTAGAATCGGACACTGAACATACGCCCACCCTACCATCACCGGAAAGTCGCGAACATAGATTGCGTACTCTTGCTCCAAATGGATGTGCAGACGGTGCTTGGGGACCATGCCGGATGTAAATGCCGGCCATGCCCAGTGGTCCTTGGCCTCCATCACATGAAGCAACTGGTGACAAAAGGTGTCTCGCCCCATGATCTCTTTTGCGTCTTTCTGGCTATTCGATCGAATCCGGCAACTGCCATGCCAATATGGAACCTGCTAATTTCCTGTGCTTTTGTACTTCTAATGGCTTTACTGGTAATCAGCGCCCAAGAACTCGCTGGGACCCGGAACTGTCCGAGAAGGGTGTGGACTGGGTAGGAATCATGGGTGACGCGCTGGCGGTGATCGTCGCGATGCTGGTCGTCGGCCACCCGCTGCGGCGACTGGTGTTCCGCCGCGTGGCCCGCTTTGGCACGCGAGATCTTCATCTCCAGCCCAACATCGGGTTGTTGTGCTTCGCTCGCCGCTTGTAGTTGATCACGCCTACAACCACCTTTCTCTCAAAACGTACGAGCTTTTCTCTTTGTGACGGTCCAGATGATCTAGGAACGTTCGACCCGCGGGGCGTTGGAAACCATCGCTGCCGACTTGGCCATCCCCATCGAGATCATCGTGCCCACGAGCCTGTACCGGCCGCAGCCCTCTACCACCTCGATCTGCTGCGGCTGAGACTCTCCGATCTCTTCGATGAGGCGAAGCGTACGCGGTGGATACGGATCCAGCGCGAGAAAGACGCAGAAGCGCGACTGGCGACAGCCCTGGAGACAGCTCTGGGGAGCTGGACGTATGGCGAGAGTTGGTGGAGCGTCCGCACTTGCGCCCACCATTGATTATTGAAGTCTCGGCGTACCGATCCGGCGGAGCGCTTCGTCCATGGCGACGGTGAAATCGGGCCGGGCGTAGATATCGTTATGGCCGGCTTCCGGGATGGCCCGGTCGAAAACCAGGCAGGGGATTTCCTGGCCCAAGCTTTCGGTGCGCGCCAGGGGACGATGGCGTCGTGTTCGGCAGCGATGATCGCCGTCGCCACAGCTGTCGAGCTATCGAAAGGGCCACCCTCGAGCGCGGCAGGTAGGGCACATCCGGTGAGCGCGAAAAGAAGGATGAGACGAACCCAAGCTTTGAGCATACTGAACGGCTATAGCGGTGTAGCAATGAATACTTCATCGCAGGCGGCCCCCGGGTAGGCTATCGGATCGGTCCTGGTGAATGGGCTAGCAAACGAATATGGTCAAGCCAGAGGGCAATGCAAGTCCGTCAAACCCCGGTCTTACTGCTCGCTCGGCAAGGCGAGGCCATAGCGGCGTAAGATATCCAGCGCGGCCGGTTGCTGCAGGTACCGGTAGAACGCTTCTGTGGTTTCGTTCGCGCCCTTGATCAGCACCATGCGTTGCTTCAGAGGCTCGTGCCAGGCGTCCGGGATGAGCGCGTAGCGGCCGAGCTTCGAGACCGAGGGCGAGAGCGCCAGGGAGTAGGCGATGATGCCACCCTGAGCGCCTCCGGTAGTGGTGAGCTGAGCGACTTGAGAGACGTTCTCGCCCAAGACCAGATGGTGATCCCACAGGCCCGCATGACGCAGCGCCTCCTCGGCGCGTTTGCCGTGAGGAGCGTGCTCGGGATTGGCGATGGCAAATCTCGTGATCCGTCCCTCCGAAAGCGCGGCGGCCAGGTGCCTCAATTCGGGATCGGCCTTGAGGGGCGATCCGTGCGGCACCATGATCACGATCCGTCCTATGGCGTAAAGCACGCCCCGATCCACCGTCCTCCCCGCCTCTTCGAGCATGAACACAAGGCCTTCGTCCGCGGACAGGAACATCTGAAACGGCGCGCCCTGTTCGATCTCGCGGGCGAAATTACCCGAGGAACCGAATACCAGCTTAAGCTCGTGCTGGGTGTCTGCCGCGAATCTTGCTGCCACCTCCTCCAGCGCAAACTTGAGATCGGAAGCCGCGACAATGACTGGAACCTCTGCCGATACGCCGCCCGTTGGAACGCGGTCTCCCTCACTTTCGCGGCGGGTGACGAGGACCAGCACCACCGCAAGCGGCACTGCAAAGGCCCAGCCGAGCCAGGGAAGGACGGATCGTGCCGGGCCTGGGGTCAACCGTTCGCACACGCCCCGCAGCCCTTGCACGAGGGTTGCCGCCGCCCAGCCCTGCGATAGGCTATCGCTCGGGTGCTCAGTCGCCGTATCCAGAGCCGCGGCGATGCGCTCGCGCAACGCGGCGCTTGCGCGCGTGCTGGGCTTGTCCGGCCAATCGAGCGCGCAACGCGCGCTGCAAGGCGATCTCGCGACAGCAGCGCGTGCAACCGAGGAGGTGTGCCTGCATCTGGGCGCGCTCTTCGGCGGACAGCTCTTCATCGACATAGGCCGCCAGTTGTTCGGTGAGGGCTTGATGGCGCTCTTCGGTGCCATCGATGAGCTGGGTCATGGCTCTGAATCCTGCCTTGCATGTGTGTGTGCAGCCAGCGTCGAATCCAGATCCCAGACGCGCCGATCCTTTAGTATCAATGCCGCGAGCAAGCGCCGGCCCCAGGCGATGCGGCTCATGACCGTGCCGAGGGGAATCTCCATGATCTCGGCCACCTCGCGGTATTTGAACCCCTCGATGTCGTGTAGCTCCAGGGCCTGCGCGAACTCCCGGGGAAGTTGCATCAAAGCCTGCTCGACGCGTTCATCGGAACAGCGGCTGATCAGTGCCTCCAAGGGACCTTCTTCGTGAGATGCAAGAATTTCACTGTGCTCGTCCTCTAAGCGCGTCACCGGCAAGAGCGTCTGGCGGCGCAGGTGAGTGCGGTAGTGGTCGCTGGTCACGCGTTGTAATATTCGCGCCAGCCAGCCGCGCACCTGCGCCTCGTCAACCAGGCTGTCGAATGCTTCCCACGCCCGCATGTACGTATCTTGCACCAAGTCCTCCGCGATCGCCGTATCGTTCAGGCGCCTGCGCGCGATCCCGAGCAGCACATCGAGATGCGGTAGCGTGAGGGCTTTGAACCGCTCTTGTCGCCTTTTCTCGCCCCTTTTTGACCAACGCATCGAATCGTTTACAAGGTTCGGTTTGCTTAGCAAGACGTCATCGCGCGGATTTTTATTCCCAACAGTGCCCGGCCTGGCGGCTCAACTCTGCCCCGGAATAAAACGCCCGCTCAATCCCGTCTCAATGCGCGATACCGGATGCTCCCCATCCAAGCGTCAACAGCAGGTGGGGACCTTCGACCACTCCGCACATAGTATCGATTAGCTTAAACTGAGAGTTTGTGAAAAAACCGTCGCGAGCGAAGGAAGGTCGCGTTCCGCCGGAGCGCAGGAACCGCAGTGTATATTGAAATACATGAGGATTCCGAGCACCGCCGGAACGCGAGATCCCGAGCG
>JBOIEG010000366.1:0-2032 GCA_050740915.1 Gammaproteobacteria bacterium
CCCCATGTCTCCAGCGGCGTGCGTTCAGCCGGCTGCAACTTGATCGCCACGCTGGTGTTCGGCATGAGCGAGACCATAGCAATCACTGGAAAGTCTGTAAAGTTATTTAAGGGACACTACACTAGCGCAACTAGACCGAGCATGACAAGCCCAAAGAAGATCGTCTGGGCAGTCTTCAGTTCGGTCATTGCTGTACCTCGCCGCCCGCTCGAGCTGTGCGGCGACGCAATAAGAGATACGCAGACAATCCACCCGCAATCTGCCCCATCACGAAACCGGGCACATCCTCAATTCGAATGCCGGTGAAGGTATTGGTCAACGCGCGTGCCAGTGTTACCGCTGGATTAACGAATGAGGTGGAAGCCGTAAACCAGTAAGCTGCGGTGATATAGGCGGCGACTGCGTAGGGCAGTGCCTCCGCCCTTTGACGGGAGCTTTGCAGCACCAATGCCAACAGGCCGAAGGTGGCGATAAATTCACTCCAGGCCAGATTGAGACCGGGGCGTGCCTTGGTTGCCATCTCGAACAGGAGCAGCCCAAACATGGCATGGGCTGCCCATACGCCGATGACGGCCCCCAGGAACTGAGCTACTAGATAGCCAGGCAGCTCGCGCCACGGTAGGTCACCACGAGTCGCCATCGCGACGCTGACGACCGGGTTCAGATGAGCACCGGAAATTGACCCGACGGTCATCAGGATGGCGATCAGGGCTGCGCCGGTCGCCAGTGAGTTAGCCAGTAAGGCAATGGCCTCGTTACCGCCCGCCAGCCGCTCTCCCATGATTCCAGAGCCCACCACCGCTGCGAGTAGCATGGCGGTGCCAAGGGCCTCAGCCGTGACCCGATGAGCAAGGTTCATCGGTGCGTTATTTCATCCATCTGCGTCAATGCCTGCTTGTCGAGCTTTTCGAGGGGTAGGCTCGCCAACAACTCAATCCTGCGGCGCAACACATTGAATGCATCCAGGAAGGATTCCTGCTTGCGTTCTGTTGTACCCTCCACGGCGACAGGGTCTGGAATGCCCCAATGCGCTGTGAGCGGATGTCCGGGCCAAATGGGGCAAACCTCGCCGGCGGCGTTATCACAGACTGTGATGATGAAATCCATCTTTGGTGCGTCAGATTGAGAAAGCTCATTCCAGCTTTTGCTACGCAGACCCACGATTGGGAAGTTGTTTTTCTTGAGCAGCTCCAACGCCAGCGGGTGTACTTTCCCTTTGGGGAAGCTGCCCGCACTATAGCCTTTGAATTTGCCCTTGCAGACGGCGATGTTGTTGACGAGGGCTTCCGCCAAAATTGAGCGGGCAGAGTTACCCGTACAGAGGAATAGCACGTTAAAGACTTTGTGGCTCATGTGACTCTCGATTAACCGCAACAGGCCGTTTGCCCGGGCTGTGCTGCCTTTGGCACACAACAAGCCGCATCAGCCGTCTCAGTGGGCTGCTTGACCAAGGGAACACAGCAGGCACTTCCACCTTCACCGGCTTTCGTGGAGGCCGCATCGTCCCCAAAAACAGGGGTGGTGCTGAGTGAATGGAAGGTCTCCCAGGCGATGCCTTGCGGGTCTTCCACCCAATACTTGTCCGACTTCGCATAGCAGCAAGCCGCGCCAGCCTCGTCCAGGGCCGCGATGTCGGCACTGGCTACCTGCTTGCGCAGGCCGCTCAGTTCCTCTTCGGAGTCCACTTGAAAGCCGAGGTGATTCACACCGGAAACATGACCCCGCTGTGAGATCGCGAAATTGATGCGTGGGTCGTTCAGCATCCACTTGGCGTAGTCCATCTTCTCAACCGATGGGGTTGCACCGAAGAGCTTCGAGTAGAAGCCAATGCTTTGGGCTAGTGTAGTGTCCCTTAAATAACTTTACAGACTTTCCAGTGATTGCTATGGTCTCGCTCATGCCGAACACCCGCGTGGCGATCAAGTTGCAGCCGGCTGAACGCACGCCGTTGGAGACATGGGGATCCGCACACGGAACTCCGCAACAGGTGGCGCTGCGCTGCCGGATTATCTTGGGCGCCCTGGCGGGTCAG
>JBOIEG010000367.1:0-1675 GCA_050740915.1 Gammaproteobacteria bacterium
GTCTTGTGGAGGCCATGCTCTCTGGCCAATCCCACCGCCGAAGCCCACAGCGCCTCAGAGCTTGTGAAAAAACCGTTACGAGCGAAGGGAGGTCGCGTTCCGCCGGAGCGGAGGAACCGGAGTGTATGTTGGAAATACATGAGGATTCCGAGCACCGCCGGAACGAGACATCCCAAGCGCAGTAGATTTTTTCACAAGCTCTCAGGGATGGGCGAGAGACGCTCGCGAGTCCTGCGCCAGCCCTCGACGCGCCGATGAACCTGCTCGAGGAGATCGGCATGTGCGGGTGTACCCGCCCGTATCTTTGCGGCTACCATCAGCTGTCCTTCCTGCACTCCTAAAGCGGCAACTGACGATATCAAGAACCTCAGTGGAATTCATGCAGACTTACCGGAAGGACACGATTCAGTGAAGCTGGCGGCAGCTTTCGCAACGGCGTTCGGAGGACAACTCGCGGTAAGTTGGACTTGGCCAACATCGAGCAGGTGGAGGTTCTCAAAGGCCCGGCGGCGGTCCTGTACGGCCGCCTCGAGCCCGGTGGGATCATCAATCTGGTGACCAAGAAGCCTCTGGCCGAAGCGTATTATTCGTTGCAGCAGGAACTCGGGTCTTATGACTTTTATCGGACCACGGCGGACGCCACCGGTCCGCTGAATGCCGACCGCACGCTGCTCTACCGCTTCAACCTCGGCTATCTCAATAGCGAGTCGTTCCGTGATTTCTTCTTCCGGGATCAGATCCTTGTGGCCCCTGCGCTGACCTGGCGCCCGCGCGAGGACACCGAGCTCAATCTCAGTTTCGAGTACAGCAATGAGGAGACTATAATTGATTCTGGGATCCCTACTCAGTTCGCAAGTGACAATAGACGGATCCCTCCGGTTCCCATCACCCGGCAGTACACCTAGCCTGGCGTCGATGACGAAATTGAAAGCTACCTCGTGGACTTCAACTGGTCCCATCGTTTCAATGCCAACTGGACTTTGCGCAACGGTTTCGTAGGGCAATTCGTCAGACTTGACTCTCGAGTGGTCTCCAGAAATTTCGTGTTGGCTGACGACCGCACACTGGATCGCTTTACATTTTTCGGGCCCACTACTTATGAACAGTATCAGGTCTTTGTTGATTTCACGGGCGATTTTCAACTCCTGGGGATGGAGCACAAGGTCCTCTTGGGCGCCGATTACTATGAGATCGGCGATAGTGAAGGAGATTTATTCTTTGACTCGGCCGGCCTCTTCCTTGCCCCCATCGATCTCTTCAATCCGGTCTACGGCCAGGTGGACCTCGCTGCGATCCAATCGCAACCCCCCGATTTTTTCGAAAGATTTAACCAAAGCTGGTATGGCCTCTACTTCCAGGATCAGATCACGCTCTGGGACAAGGTGCACATCCTGGGCGGTGGACGTTATAACTGGGCGGAAACTGGTTTTGGCAGTTCTTCGACGGCGGCGGAGGCGGAAATGCGCCTTCAACAAAACGAACTCGCAGAGGACGCCTTCAGCCCGAGGGTAGGGCTCGTCTACCAGCCCTGGCTCTCGCTCTACGGTAACTATTGTAGTGTCCCTTAAATAACTTTACAGACTTTCCAGTGATTGCTATGGTCTCGCTCATGCCGACCACCAGCGTGGCGATCAAGTTGCAGCCGGCTGAACGCACGCCGCTGGAGACATGGGGA
>JBOIEG010000368.1:0-1824 GCA_050740915.1 Gammaproteobacteria bacterium
ATCCCCATGTCTCCAGCTGCGTGCGTTCAGCCGGCTGCAACTTGATCGCCACGCGGGTGTTCGGCATGAGCGAGACCATAGCAATCACTGGAAAGTCTGTAAAGTTATTTAAGGGACACTACACTAGTAGTATGTTCGGACCGTGGAAGAGCTCGGACGCTCTGCGATGCAGGCGGGAAATGTGCCAATGGCTATCGTTAAGGATGAACGCAAAAAAAATGGTTGAGCGATTATGCTGTTACTGATGACTTTGGGCAGTCTTTATGTGACAGCCTGGGAGGGCCTGTAGACAGATTTAGCGTCAAGATTGACGCTTTTGGTCAACCACCGATCTCGTCGGCACTTGGCGCCCATGAATGGGGTGCCAGTGGTGCGTCCGTCGGAGGGGGCTCCAGCCAGCGGTCGGATCACATGCGAGGGTTCCGGGGGGTCTTGTGACGCCAGGCCGGCCGGAAGTCGACGTCGGGTGGGATAATGGCGCCTCTCGGCTCAACCTATAAGGAACCAGAACGCGCACATTCCATCATGGCCGAAGCCGATACCGTGCCACCAACAGGGCGGATATATACATGCAGTCATTCCTTGTGCCCATCAGTGTCTTTCTCCTTGTAAACTGGGTGGAGTCCATATATACGCGAGCTACCCGAGATCAAAACAGCCAAATCAGAATAACGCACCTTCTAAAGAAGCTCATTTATGTCCACCCAGACTGTCTCCATCCAAGAAGCCGAAAAGCGCCTGGCCGAATTGATTAGCTTGGCCGAACAGGGAAATGAGGTCTTTATCGTCAAAGACGAGCAACATCAGTTCAAGCTGGTGCCGGTTCGGCGCAAACCCGCCAAGCGCGTCTTTGGTCAACATCACGGCATGGCGCGCATGCGTGAGGATTTTGATGAACCGCTACCTGATGACTTCTGGCTCAGCGGGAATCCACGAAACTCCTCATGGATACCCATACGTTTATCTGGCTCGATACCGCGCCGGATAGACTTTCTCCTGCCGCCCTTGCTGCGTGCGAGATCCGAATAATCAACTGTACCTGAGTGTTATCAGCGCATGGGAAAATCCAGATCAAGGTGCAGCTCGGTCGCCTCAAGTTCGATTTGCCTTGAGAACAAATGGTTGAAGTTCAGGAGGTGGGAAATGGAATGCAAATTCTGCCGGTAACGTTGTCTCATATCTCAGCCTTAAGCGGCTTACCTCAGCTTCATGGTGATCCTTTTGATCGCTTGCTTATTGCCCAGGCTACTGTTGAGCAAGCCCAAGTGGTCAGTAGCGATAGCTGGATCAAACACTATCCGGTCGATGTCATTTGGTAGGCTTGAGGCGACAAGATTTTGCAAAGGAATTTCTCGAAAAATCGTATCAATCAAGACCGAGGCGTAGCGGTGGTTGTCCTCCAGGCGGCGGCGAAAATAGGCCCTCAATGGAAACGTCTTCCTGAGCGGGCTCCCTCCTTCGCTTCTCGTCCTCTTTCGTGCGCCGAGATACGAGTATCGGTAGTGGATCTAGCCCCTTCCAGACCGGCATGGTTGAAAGCAGTGCAGCCAAAAGCGATCCTCCCCGCAACAACCAGGCGACGAAACCGACCGAGAGCACGACACCAGCGCCTGTGACCACCGCAAGTTCATCGTTAAGCTGCCGTTGATCGGTATCCATCTCGGCCTTCATGCGACCGATCGCCGCCCATAGCTTGTCGCTAGTGTAGTGTCCCTTAAATAACTTTACAGACTTTCCAGTAACTGCTATGGTCTCGCTCATGCCGAATACCAGCGTGGCGATCAAGTTGCAGCCGGCTGAACGCACGCCGCTGGAGACATGGGG
>JBOIEG010000369.1:0-1271 GCA_050740915.1 Gammaproteobacteria bacterium
AGTTGTCCATATATCCACAGCCAGAGCCTGTAGGACTTGCGTCAGAATCGTTGTTTTCCTCAGACGCCCTTAACTCCATGGGGTCTATCAAGTAGAAAACTACCCACAAATTTTGCTGAGGAGCCTATTTAGCTATGTATATCTTTCGGGTTTGGGTAGCGAGATGCAAGTTTCAAAATGGTGCAATAGTTTAGCGGTGCGCTTGCCTGCCTCGGTGGTCGAGGTGCTAGGGCTAAAGGAAGGCGACGACATCGAAATCCATGTTGTGGATCCACGTGTCCTTGAGATCAAAAAGACTCCCGGAGCCCGTGAGCTCCTTGCACACGTGAGGAAATATCGAGGCCGGCTTCCAGCGGATTTTAAGTTTGACCGCCTCGATGCTCATGAACGAGGGTAAGGCATTCTTCGATACGAACGTTCTCCTCTACCTGCTGTCCGGAGACGAAGCCAAGGCTGAGCGAGCAGAGGAGACGATAGCCGGCGGGGGTATTATCAGTGTGCAGGTACTCAATGAATTCGCGAGCGTGGCGGCGCGAAAGCTGGGAATGTCCTGGGTGGAAATCCAAGAGATACTATCCCAAGCTCGTGCAGTGTGCCCGGTCGAACCAATTACCGTCGAAGTTCATGATTGTGGTTTGCGGCTGGCGGAGCGTTATGGTCTCCCGGTCTATGACGCCATGATCGTCGCATCGGCGCTAATAGCTGGATGCACAACGCTTTACTCCGAGGATATGCAGGACGGCCAAGTAATTGATGACCAGTTTGCGCTCCGTTTCGCTCCCGGCGAAACGGTCCCCCGCTCCGGCGGAACACGACCTCCCTTCGCTCGCGACGATTTTTTCACAAGCTCTCACACCTTTCCGCTTGTTGCTCGGAAAGTGAGCCGATAATAAACCGAAATATTGCGATTGAAAATGCGGAAAATTGTCGCACCCCTTCGGGTGAACAATAATCCGGAGGATCCCATCGAGCGCAGATTCGCGTTCAGCACCACGAATGGCCGCAGCCCAAAACATGCGACAATTTGTCGCATTGTACTCGCGTAATCGCCATAATACTTTAAAAAAACCAGATCTGGATAAACAAATTATTGCAAAGTGCCTCAATGGGGAAAAACATGCACTTTGCGAGAGTGCTTTGCAAGCGCTAGTGTAGTGTCCCTTAAATAACTTTACAGACTTTCCAGTGATTGCTAGGGTCTCGCTCATGCCGAACACCCGCGTGGCGATCAAGTTGCAGCCGGCTGAACGCACGCCGCTGGAGACATGGGG
>JBOIEG010000370.1:0-2570 GCA_050740915.1 Gammaproteobacteria bacterium
CCCCATGTCTCCAGCGGCGTGCGTTCAGCCGGCTGCAACTTGATCGCCACGCGGGTGTTCGGCATGAGCGAGACCCTAGCAATCACTGGAAAGTCTGTAAAGTTATTTAAGGGACACTACACTAGCATCCTTTTCTGCGATCAACTTTCCCGCCTTCAGTAGATTTCTATCAAACTCGTCTTTTAGCTTGTGAGAGCCCCGCTCATATTCGCTTCAGCGGCGTTGTCAGAACTTGAAATCGGGCATGTAGATATCAATGAGACCATCGAACAGCTTCAGCGACGCCACCGCGTCGAGGCACTGGTATTGTAGACGATGGGTAGGTTCAATCCGCGTGGAATGGCGGTGACGAGGGCTTCGATGACTTGCGGTACAACGTGTTCTGGCGTCACGAAGTTGATGTCCGCCTGCCTGCAACACCATCATGAGGTCGGCGATCTGTTCCGGCGGGCACTCGGAACCGGCCGGCTGTTGGCTGATGTCCCAGTTCTGGCAAAACACGCAGCGCAGATTGCATAGCGAGAAGAAGATGGTCCCCGACCCGTTCCAGCCCCGCACACAGTCCTCCTCACCAAAGTGCGCGAAGGCGCTCGCGACTTTGGTGTAACGGCCGGTATGGCAGACGCGCGCCTCGTTCTGCAGCCGGTTGATGTGGCAGTTGCGCGCGGCATGCGCAACAGTCCTCGAGCTCCCTCAGACCCCCTGTGACGCGCCCTTCGATCTTCCCTGCGCGGAATAGCTTGAGGTAAGCGGGCTCGAACTGATCCGTCACGAACCGCTCATCGATTTGGGTCAACTTCAGCAACTTCCCCAGCATACTTTCGAACGTACTCCGGCGCCGGGACGCTGTCAATCCGCAGCGGGGCGCCGTGTATATGGACATTGCGTTAAAATAACCTCAATCTGCGGATCGCTCACGAAGCGACGCTGCGATCAACGTTTTCGCGAGGTAGTGTCTGCTCACATGACCATAAATCGTCTCAGCCGCGCGTGCTCGGGGTCAATGGTCCCAGAGGACGCGATAGCGTCCGACTTTTTATTTTGCAGCTAACTCTGAACAAGTAAAGGAGGGGTTGTATGTCGATCAGCCGCCGACAGTTTCTTGCCAGCGCCAGCCTGTCGCTTGCAGCCAGGGCGACCATCTCCCGTGCCATGCCGACGGCCGAAAACCACGCTTCCAGCAAGCTGGATGACTGGTCGGCGGTGCGCTCGCGCACCATCGTCTGACCTTGGCCGAGGACAAGCCGCTCAAACCCAGGCCCCGCACCTTTACCATCGGCCCGAAGAAGGAGTGAAGATGATCTATGAAGGCCCCAACGTCGCACGATGTGGCTGGTGCAGTGCTCGGCACGATCAGCGAACAAGCACGCAGAACGTGTCACACGCGCTAAGGCGAAAGCTCAGCTTGATCGCGAAGAGCTGTTTACGCTGCTCGACACGCTCGTATAACACCCCCCTTCACCGCATTGCCGTTCGAGGAAATTGAGATCCCGAAACCCCCGGCTCGCGTTTTCGAAAGCGGATTTGGGGTTGACGACCGAACCCTTTCAAAGCTAACTCGCCCTTATCTTGCACGCTGCATATAATATCGGGCTCAGTACAAACGACACCGTTCGGTGTGCTAAGCTTCGGGAACCGATGATCCGCATTGCCCTGCTGTTCGCCGCTGTTCTGCTTTCCTCCTGTAATTATGCACAGAAGACGCCTGCCCCATCGACTGCTGTTCCGGTAACGCCGGCACCTTCCAGGCCTGCGCCACCCCCAATCCAGACTGCACCCGCGCCTCGGGCTCAGCCTGCCGTCGCACAAACGGCTCCTCCCGTGGTTGCGCCCGCGAAGGAGCCGGCCAAGGGGGTGTCGCAGGAAGCAAGGCCCGTCGAAGCCAAAACCGTACAGGAGAAGGCCGAGGAGAAAAAGCCTACCCCCACACAGGCCCCAGCAGCCGCACCCGCCGCGAAGGAACCTGTCGCCACCCCCACTCCCAAGGCCAAGGGGTTCGATCTGGATATGCTCACCGAAAGGCTGAAGCAGACCAGTGCCATCGGCGTGTTCACCAAGCTGGCTATCAATTCCGATGCCACCGACCTGATTGACGGCGTGAAGAAATACCGCAAGCTCGCGGTACTCCAGACAAAGCTTGCGGAGGTCCGTTCCCGCTTCGATGGCCTGGTGATGAAACTCCTCGCCCTGCTCGAAGACGATCCGCAGCTTGCCCGGAACATCTATGTGGCGCGCGAGCAGATCTGGTCAAGCCTGCTGGAGGTTACCCCATGAAAAACAAGCTTCTGTTCCTTTTTCCTCTTTTGGTCGCAATACCTGCACTGGCGGTCATGCCAGAAGAGGATGTCGCGACGACGATCACCCTGCGCGGCCATCAATGCGGCGGGCCGGCGACCAACGTACAGGAGAGACAGGATGCGGAGGGAAACAAGACGGTCGTTGTGCTCTGCCCGAACGGAAGCCGCTACCGCATCGATGTCACCAAGGACGGCCGCCTGACCGTGACGCCCATCCGGTAGCTGCACTACCCTCTGTCAGGAATGATAGGTCCTGCAAGCGATGCGCTGCTT
>JBOIEG010000371.1:0-1436 GCA_050740915.1 Gammaproteobacteria bacterium
TCCATATATCCACAGCCAGAGCCTGTAGGACTTGCGTCAGAATCGTTGTTTTCCTCAGACGCCCTTAACTCCATGGGGTCTATCAAGTAGAAAACTACCCACAAATTTTGCTGAGGAGCCAAAAATTCATCTGTACGGAGAGATTAAGATCTACGCCAGCCATCGCAGATTCCTTTTCCCAAAGGTCCCGCTTGGACTTGAGAATCTCAGTATTGGGAGTAGGGCTATAGAAATGCTTTCGCATCACATGGATTCCCATGTTCTGAAAAAACTCAAATATTTTCTGCTGTAAGGGCATAATTAGAATCGCTGGTCCCGGCCACCAAACCTATCAGGAAAGACCCCTTTACGAGCTTGGTTTGTTCTCCAGGAACAAGGGTTGCAATCTTTTTATGGCTCCTCAGCAAAATTTGTGGGTAGTTTTCTACTTGATAGACCCCATGGAGTTAAGGGGGTCTGAGGAAAACAACGATTCTGACGCAAGTCCTACAGGCTCTGGCTGTGGATATATGGACAACTTCCCTGTTGCCCACATACCCACAGCCCAACAGATTTTCTGATACCAAAAATTTCGGGCCTATAGAACGTAACTTTATTCCAAGTAATGAATCAGATGCATAAATACGCCTCAGATCAGTACCCACAAATTCTGCGGAGGAGGCGCTAAATAGTATGTCCCTGACATTCAAAACTGCAACATCGCAACCTGCGTTATTCATATAATGGGAGCAGCCCGCTATGATGCAACGTCATTGGACGGAACGCATGGACGTAAAACCATGGCGTCCGACCCCAGACGAAAATCGAGTTGCCCGAGGCCACCGCAAGAGCGGCGCAGTCCAGAGGGCTGGGTTGCGCCGTGCGAAGCCCGCATTCGGCCTGAATAGGCTGGGATTCGCTGCGTTTGCGCAGCCTACACGTGCTGGGTAATTCGCCTCATCCACGGTTCTCCCGGAAGGCGGGTTACGCTTCGCTAACCCGCCCTACGGCTACCTGTCGCAGAGTAGCTAAAGGGCCAGGATCGGATATTTTCACAATGCCCTCAACCGATTGTTGTACTGTTCACCAGACTCCTCCTCTTCGTTTAGGTGGTCGTTTCATCCTCCACTTTGGCACATCACGATGCCGTTAGGGAGGGGAGTAGTCCATACCCTTAGGCTACAAGCTCTACCGCCCTGGTTGGATATAAACATTTTGTTTATAATTAGCAGCCATGATCCAATCGTTCCGCTACCGGGAAACGGAGAAGATTTTCTATCGTCAGTATTCATCAACATTTCCACGGGAGATCCAGGAGCGGGCGTTCCAGAAACTGCCTCCTCCGCAGAATTTGTGGGTACTGATCTGAGGCGTATTTATGCATCTGATTCATTACTTGGAATAAAGTTACGTTCTATAGGTCCGAAATTTTGGGTATCAAAAAATCTGTTGGGCTG
>JBOIEG010000372.1:0-6189 GCA_050740915.1 Gammaproteobacteria bacterium
CGTTTGGGGCGAATTGGCGGGTTTTGCGAGGGCTAGGCGACATTCCACCCGCGCTTGTCTCACCGGCGCCGGTATTCCCTCTCGGCGGCTTATCGCCGCGAATATCGAAAAATTCACAACCTCTGAGTCTTTGGCACCGCCCTGCTCTGCCACTTTCTTTTTGAGAAAATCCGAGCGGCTCCGGGCCATTTTTTTGATCTCGCGCTGCAGCTCGTTACGATGCTTGGACGTCTCGGTGATCAGAGCTTTCTGCTCTTCCGGAGCCATGGCCTGCATGCGATCGGGCAGCTGTTCCTGGGCTATGCTCTCAAGGTGCACGCGACCGCTGGCTACATCAGCGACCAACTCGCCTTTGCCGAGAATGCTGAAAACGGTCCTCGCTATCCCGATCGGGTTTCTCGGGCTTTCGGCTCAAACGGGCCGGGATAGCAACGAACAGCGCCTGCACCAGAAAGAAACACCAGATGCTGGCAAACAGGCTGCCAGACTGTTTAACCGCCCAGATCGCGGCGGTCAAGCCCAGGGCGTTCAATCCCAGATCGGCCAGCGCCGAGAGCACGTGCAGGCGGTGCTGCGCCGATCGCGCATCGGCGTGGAAATGGATACCCATATCCGGCTGGGGGAGAAGGTCGAGGTCGATTGCCAATCTCTCGGGGCACCGTAGCCAGGAGTTGCTTTCGTTCACCCGCAGGGAGGTGGAGATCCTGCAATACCTAAAGGCGAACTCGGAACGGCCGGTCTCGCGTGAGGAACTGCTGACCAAGGTCTGGGGTTATGCAAAGAATCTGGACATCGAAACGCGTACCGTCGACATCCATATCGCGAAGCTCAGGCGCAAGATCGAATCTGATCCTGCCGAACCGCGTTATCTCATCACAGTGCGCGGCGCGGGATACCGGCTGGTGACGGACTGATATGTTCCGCGCTTCCCTGACAGGCGCAGTGCCTTGCCAGAACCTCATACACCGCTTCCCGCTAAAGAACACGAAGGCGAAGTGGGGAGGCAATCGGAGATCCGCATCTGTACCTTCGAGAGCGAGATCGATCCCTTCGAATTCAGCCCGCTCGACAGCGGCCATTTCGTGCTGTTCCGCAAGGTCTGGCACGACGGACAACGTTACATCCAAGGGGCATTGATCGAACAGCAGCCGTTTCTCCAAGGCACGATCCAATCCGCGTTTATCGACACGGCTTTATCAACCATGAGCGACCTAATCGTCGCCTACCAGGGCGATGTGTTCTCGGCCTTCACCCGAGAGGCAGCACATCTATCCAGTGCTAAGGAGTTGAGCGGCGCATTGCTGTATCGGACGCACGTGTCTGCGCCGTTGAGCGATTTAGAGCTGGTCTTCAGCATCACCCGGTTGCCTCCCGGGCCCGGCGGTAGGGGCATCATCTGGATCGCGGCCATACTGACGGTGGTGCTATGCAGCGGCTTCTATCTGATGTATCGCTTGGGAGCGGGGCAGATCGAGATCGCACGCCAGCAACAGGACTTCGTCTCCGCCGTCAGCCACGAGCTCAAGACCCCGCTCACCTCCATTCGCATGTACGGGGAGATCTTGCGCGAAGGCTGGGCCTCGGATGAGAAGAAAGACACCTACTACGACTATATCTATGATGACAGCGAATGCCTGTCCCGCCTCATCAATAACGTCCTGCAGTTGGCGCGCATGACCCGCAATGACCTACAGGTCGATTTGAAACCCATGACCGTGGCTGAACTGATCGACGGCATCCGATCCAAGGTTTCCTCTCAGGTCGAACGGGCGGGTTTTGAGCTGAACGTGAATTGCAAGGGCGAAGCCGATCAGGCCGTGATCCGGGTCGACGCCGATCTGTTCATCCAGATCGTCATCAATCTGGTGGATAACGTCATCAAGTTCTCCCACAAGGCGGAAAGCAAGGTGATCGACATCGCCTGCCGCCTCCAGCGTGAGGGCCCCGTGGTGTTCAGCGTGCGGGATCACGGCCCGGGCGTGCCCAGAGACCAAATGAGGAAGATTTTTAAGCTATTCTATCGTTCGGCGAATGAGTTCACCCGAGAGACCGTGGGCACCGGTATCGGCTTGGCCTTAGTGCACCAACTCGCGCTAGGCATGGATGGGCAGGTGGATGTGGTCAATAAAGAGCCTGGAGCAGAGTTTAGAATATCCTTTCCTACCAGGAATAAACGCCATACCACAGGGCGGTAGCATTGCATCGCGCCGTCTGGTAACCCGATGGTCCGGCGACTCGCAAAGGCGCAGCCGCGGGCGGGTGAGAAATGCGGGCTAGCGTTTGAAGACCACGAAACCCGGCAAGTCATGGTCGTAGCTCCATCCCTCTGCGCTTAACTGCTGAAGCAGCGCTTGGTACTGCCACGCGCCTTTTTCGCCAAAGGGTAATTGCACGGGCACAACCAGGTATTGCGGCTTAACTTGTGCGGCAACTTGCGAAACCGGAAAGAGAAGGTGTTCCGCAACCAGGGTTGCGATCCCGATCAGGCAGAAGAGGCTTATATTTTTTAGCATTTTCCCGGGCATGGTTTGCTCCTCGATGGCTCAAAGAAAAGCGGTTAGGGCTAGAAAAAGTGGCTGTACGCTTGTCAAAGCATGCGGCTGGCTCGCTCTGCTAATTGTTGGTCGAGCGTGATAAGTTTAGACCGGAGCTTTCGTGCCAGCCAAATATAGCTTGCGTCATAGACGCTAAGGCCCACGTGTTCCGCGAGCGTGACCGCTTCCGGCAGATCTACGCTCGTTTCGACGATTCGCATACGAGCTAAGAGTTGATGGGCGGCTAGGAGGGTGTCTCGCCTCTCTGGGTAACGGCGAAGCTTTTTTAAGCATACACTCGCCACTTCGTAGGCCAGTAACGGCGGGGCGACAAGCTTCCCATTCCGTAGTTGGGCGGCCACTATGGGGGCTTCCGGTTCGCCGAAGAGCAAGGCAGCGATAGCAGAAGCGTCAACGACTCTAACGGACATTTCGATCCGCGCGTATCAACTCCACGGCTTCCGAGGGGGTACGCAGGTTGAGACGCCGTACTTCGTTTAGCACGTCTTCTGGTGTAAGTGGCTCCGGGGCCCGAACGCTTTCTTCAAGAATTGCCATCAATTCACCCTGAAGCGAGCGGTGGTGACGGCCGGCCTGCTCGCGTAGTCTCTGGACGATTTCGTCCGGAGCATTTTTGATCGACAGGTTCACTGGCATTGGATGCTCCATAATAGTTCTATTATGGAGCTATTATGGCATCAGTACGGATAAAAAGGGAAGAACGAGGTTATGGGGATATTGTGCAAATCAGGGGCTATCTATTTAACTCTACGTGAAGGCTGGTCACCGGTTTGAGCCGGCTTTTATCACCTGAGCTTTCAGGAATTCTTCGCGGCGCTGCTTGCGGCGCTCGAACCGAAAACCGGAAGACGTGCTCGCCCAACATGCCGGCACACCCGAGTGGCGTAAGACACTGACTTTTCTCTTTTGCGCCATCGCCGATCAAGAATCGCCTGAGAGCACGGAATGCTTATAAAGATTTGTTGCCACACTTGGAACCTGAGCGCCTCGCCATCCACCCGAACCCGGCGTTGTTATTGGCGGGGTGTCTCGAAGTCGCTTATGGACGCTGCTGGCAGCTCGATCCCTTTCAGCAATAGTAAACAGGAACTTTGGACTTGGAAGCGCGCCATCATCGAGCGACTGGCTAGCCTGCGCCTCACGATCCACGAGAACGCCGCGCAAGTGCTGCCGGTACAGTGCGGGATCCCGTGGATCGGCTTCGTTGTCTATCCCACCCATCGGCGGGTGAAAGCGCGGAAAGTATGCAATGCCACAGGGAGGTTACGCAAACGCTTTGCCGATTACGCGGATGGCCGGATCAACTTCGCCGATCTCGATGTCAGCGTTCAGGGCTGGATCAACCACGTGCGCTATGCGGATAGCTGGGGGTGGAGGCGGCATGTATTGGGCAAGTTCCTGCTTTAGAAAAACGCGGCAGCGCCCTACGCACACCGTTTTCAGAGTCCAGAAGAACAGAGATCAGTCATTCAGTGATCAGCGTTTCAGCAGATGGGGAGACCCCAACAAACCCGAAAGCCGATGTCGTGGTAACGGTCGTCGGGACCGTACCCGTAGCGGCAGGCGCGCGGCAGCTGCCACGGTCGAAGCCCCAAGACCCGCCGCGCAACACCTGCTTATCGTCACCCCCCGTGCTCGTGTCAGCGGGCTTGTCGTATTTATTCAAACACCACTCCCATACGTTGCCTGCCATATCGAGCGCGCGGTAAGGCGATGCTCCGCCTGGGTAGATCCCCACAGCCGAGGTCTGCCTGAGATAATTCGGTCCGGCATGTTCATAGGTTTCATTGATGTTCGCATGCCCCGATTCGAATTTGCCCCAAGGATATTCCCGTCCGTCCGTACCGCGCGCCGCCTTCTCCCATTCCTGCTCGGTCGGTATGCGGACTTGCCAGCCACCGGTTAAGTCACCACGTCCACGTAGGCGTGCATCGAGCCAGCGACAAAAAGCCATGGCTTCATACCAGGAAGCCGTCTCGCGCGGATGGTTAGCAAAGTTCCATCTCGGCGGCTCAGATTGTTCGCTGCGTTTGGCTAAGCCTTCCCACCAGCAATCATTGGCATAGCCCTCGGGATCATCGATAAAGGCTTTGAACTGGATGTTCGTTACCGGATAACGGGCTATCTGGAACGTGTCTAGGCTGACTTTCGTACGTTTATCTCCGTATTGAAACACGCTTCCCCGAACCTCGACCCAATCGATGTCGGGGAGGCCGTTCCTCAATCCCACACCGGCGCGAACGTCGAGTAGCGAACCCCGCATTCGGACGCCCCCGAGTGCCCGGCCGATGGCCGCACGGGCCGCGGGCGATGGATCGCGCAGCCGCGGAAACCAACGCGTACCCAACACCTGCAGGGTGGATTCCGGCACCGAGGCGCCGCTGCGTTCGATGCAGCGGGCGGCCACCTCGGGTTGTGTGTCGGCCAACCAGAACAACACCGGGCTACAGTCGTCCGCATAGAGCCCGGCGAGAAGCACCGCGACTTCTTCCCATCCACTCGGCGCCCACCATCGGTCGCTCGGCCACCATGCGGCTGCGTCTGCCTGACCGGCTTCAAGTCTCTTCTGCATGCCAAGCGCCGTGAAATACTCTTGTAGCAGTTGGTGGCTGAACCGGACTTCGCGCCCATCCACCGTGAGCAGGCTGCTGCCGGAGGCTGCTCGCTTCAAACCAGCGAGAAGTCGTTCGGCGGGACTGCGCGGGAACACGGTCAATGTATCGGTCGTTTGGCCGTCGTCCTTCTCAACCCGCCTCCGCTCGCGACGGGATTGTATCATCCAGGCGAGCGCGCCGAGACCCGAGAGCAAGGCCTCCCCCTCTGCGGTATAGCGCAGTGGGGACCCGGGCATGCCTTCGGCCAATCCTTCGCGTACTAAGAGCACATCGACGAATTGTCCGAATAGCGCCGCCCGGTTTGAGGGAAGCTCACCCGAAACCAAATAAACCTGGGTCAACATGAAGAGCATGTAGGGGTTCGCGGCGAGTCGCATGAGACTGTAGGGGTTGGCAACCTCACGGCGCCGAACCTCATCGTCGCGCGCGAATGTGCGGTGGTAGACCTTGGGGTCCTCACGCGGAACCTCGGCGGCGGTGAAGAACAGGGTCAGATCGGCGCCGGCCGGGCGCCACTTTTCCCATATCGCGTGCACTTCATCGCCGCCTGCGAGTTTCCAGAAGAATGCTTCGCCCCGGGCACGACCGAGCGCGAGCCGTTGTGCCGGTTCGTGCATGGATCGCCGCCGTGAGATAGGCGGTGACGAAATCTAGAACACGCGGCGCATCCAGTGGGCGTATGGTGAGGGTATTGAGGTCGAGATCCAAAGCCTCGGTGTAATCGAGTGCCCGACAGCTAATGATGCTCGAGATGTTCGGGTGTCGACTCAGCAGCTCTTTGATTTGCGTGGCTTTCAGGTGCCGCTCCGCTGCCGGCGTTTCGTTGAGCCCGTCGAAAAACAATACGACGCGCCCGCGCTCGAGCAGCTCGTTGAGGTGGCTGCCCAAGGGCCCTAGTGTAGTGTCCCTTAAATAACTTTACAGACTTTCCAGTGATTGCTATGGTCTCGCTCATGCCGAACACCCGCGTGGCGATCAAGTTGCAGCCGGCTGAACGCACGCCGCTGGAGACATGGGGA
>JBOIEG010000373.1:0-1075 GCA_050740915.1 Gammaproteobacteria bacterium
GTTATTCCTCGGAACTCCGCGCTAATCGACTACCCGCAGGCCAGATAGCTGTCCTCTCGCGCACAGTCCTGGCTCGGATTCTGCGCCTCGATAGGCGCACTAGAATCTCGGCCAAGGAGGATCTGACGGCGCCTCCACAGACCTGCCGAAAGGACACAATTGGTTGACGTTCTCGGCCGCGCCAAGTTCGCCACCATCCTGGCCCGTGCCGGCCTGTCGCGTGAGCACCTGGTGGACGAAATGCGGCAGCTCGTGGATATGATTACTCCGGCAACGTTGCCAGTACCCGTCTGCCGCGATCCCGCCGATGATGTCGTGCTTGCCGCGGCACTTGCGGCACAGGTCGATTTGATCGTGTCGGGAGACGCCGATCTACTCGGTTTGCATGAGTACCAAGGTATTCCTATCGTCACCGCCGCCGAAGCGCTACGACTCATGGGTTCTCAACCGTGAGCGTCGGCGGTCCGTGCCTGCACTCTCAATACTCCACGCTTATCTGCCCCAGTGTGCTGAACAAGGCCGCAAATTCTTCGGTGGCAACAAACATGTTGCATAGGAGCCAGCGCCGAGGCCGTCTGAAAACGTTGATTAACATTAACCAAAGCACCCTAACGAACAGGAGTATATCCACCGTGCCACGAATGAAGGCGCAGTCCCGAACCGTAGAGCAGGCTTGCCATCAGCCATTCCCGGTCCTTGAGGCGGTTCAGCACCGCCCACGCTTCGGCGCGGGTGAACACCAGAACGCCGCTGACAGCCGCTCGCACAAGGTGAATGGATCGAGCAGAGGCGTATCGCGCACGGGCACCGTCAGAAGCTCGGGGTTGAGCGAACGGTCGAGCTCGTGATAGGAGGCAAGCACACTGCCGGTCAGCCCCACGATCTCACGTATCCCCTCATATTCCTTCCCCCTGCCAGGGGAAAGCATGTCCTGAGCCCAGTCGAAGGGGCTAGTGTAGTGTCCCTTAAATAACTTTACAGACTTTCCAGTGATTGCTATGGTCTCGCTCATGCCGAACACCCGCGTGGCGATCAAGTTGCAGCCGGCTGAACGCACGCCGCTGGAGACATGGGG
>JBOIEG010000374.1:0-4680 GCA_050740915.1 Gammaproteobacteria bacterium
CATCATCAAGAAGATCGAGCGGGCGCGGGTCAAGATGGAGCAGATCAAGCCCAGATCCACCCTGCCCCGAGGGAAAAAAGAAGGCGGCTTAACTGTAAAGTTATTTAAGGGACACTACACTAGGTCACTGCGCCCCGGGATCGGGTCCGGGTTCTGCGGTTTTTCCTGAAAGCGCATCACCCGGTCGTGCTCGTTCACCGACATGATGCCGAAGGCGCTGGCTTCCCCTAGTGGGACTTCCATGCAAGCGATGGTGAGATCTGCCTTGTGCTCGAAGTGGGACGCGAGCATGGGCCCATAGTCCATCTTGTAGACGTGGTCTCCGGCCAGCACCAAGACATAACTGGGCTGGTAGGTACGTAAGATATCGATGCTTTGGTACAAGGCATCTGCTGTGCCCTGATACCAGGCCTCGTGCACGCGCTGAGATGCGGGCAGGATCTCGACGAATTCGCCCAGTTCGGCATGTAGAAAGCCCCAACCCCGTTGCAGATGCCGGATCAGGGAATGGGCCTTGTACTGGGTCAACACCCCGATGCGCCGGATCCCCGAATTAACACAGTTGGAGAGCGCGAAATCGATGATCCGGAACTTACCCCCAAAAGGCACGGCCGGTTTCGCCCGCCAGCGCGTCAAGTCCTTGAGCCGATCGCCGCGCCCCCCCGCCAGAACCAAGGCGAGCGTGGCACGCGTCAGACGACTAACAAATCGCTTGCCCTGGGGCACGGCCATGCCGATGGTTTAGTCTTAGGCATTAAGGTTGCTCCCGCCTCCGTCGAACATGACCGTACGCTCTTGAGCACGGGCGAAAGCTACCGCAGTGGTCTTGCGATCCCGAGTTTGTCCATACGAATCCAGGGAATACCGAGCACCCTCTAGCGGCTTGGTCCCTTTGTCGTTGGAGCGCGAGCGATGTAAGCTTAGCAAGCCGAATTTGGCGCAGTCACGCTTTAAATGTCGTAATAGAGCGCGAACTCATGAGGATGTGGCCACAGCCGAATGGCATCGACCTCCTTCTCGCGCTTATAGCCTATCCAGGTGTCGATCACGTCCTGGGTGCGAACGTGGCCTGCGGGTCTAGTACCAGTAACATGTCGCTCTCCTGGATCTTCTGGAAGCCACGGATGCTCGATCCATCGAAGCCTATGCCTTCATCAAACAAATCTTCGGTAAATGCCTTGACCGGTATGGAAAAATGCTGCCACAAACCCGGAAGATCGCAGAATTTGAGATCCACGATTTCAACCTTATTGGCCTTGGCAAAAGACAAAGCTTCTTTCTTATTCATGGAAAATCCCTTTCATTAGGACGCTATCGTTAAATGTTGTTGCGCCAGGCGTTCATGTGGGCGACGGGGCCCTAACGGTGGGCTTCCTCATGCCCCAGGGAAAACGATTGTATGCTCCCATCGCAGCAAAGGCTATGCTCACCAGCCATGGCTAAGCCGAGGTCCGTTCTTCTGAATGTATACTTGGCCTGATCATGGGCATATCCGTTAAGGGCATCGTCTTTCAGAGACTCTCCGAAATCCCAGAGCCTCTGCGCGGGCCTGTTACCGAACATTGGCGCCGTTTTTCTTCCCATGGCGGAGACTTCCCTTGGAACGCCACCGGTGGGCTGGATTGCCTGCGCACGCTGCCTCGCGCGTGGTCGTGTAGCGAATTTCTAGCCCACAGCTGCGTAGGCCAGCCCGAGCTTCTCGCCGAGCTGATCGAAAACGGCACTTTGCTCGAGTCCCGGTCTCCCGCGAGGTCCCATCTTGAGGCGGAAACAGCAAGTGTCACGGACGAAGAAGCGCTCAAACGCTGTCTGCGGCGTTTTAGGCGCCGAGAACTGATGCGGATCGCTTGGCGCGATCTGGCCGGCTGGGCGGATCTCGAAGAGGTATTGAGCAGCTTATCCAAGCTGGGTGACGCATGTATAAGCGCCGCTCTCCACTGGCTTTATGCACGAGCCACGGACAGATATGGCGTTCCCATTGGAGAGGAAAGCGGTAATCCCGTCCCCCTGATCGTACTCGGGTTGGGGAAGCTGGGAGGATGCGAGCTCAATTTTTCTTCGGATGTGGACTTGATATTCGCCTATCCAGAAGGCGGCAACACCACTTCGCGCGCCGCCCTCAGCAACCACGAATTCTTTTTGCGCTTAGGACGGCGTTTGATCAACGTCCTCAGCGAAGCCACTTCCGAAGGCATCGTGTTGCGCGTAGACATGCGGCTGCGGCCGAACGGCAACAGTGGCCCTTTAGCCCTAAATTACGGCGCCATGGAGCAGTACTACCAACTGCACGGCAGAGAATGGGAGCGCTATGCCTTGATCAAGGCGAGGGTGGTCTCTGGGGACGCCGCTGAAGGCGGGAAGCTGCTCGGGCGCCTGCGACCGTTTGTGTATCGCCGCTATCTGGACTATGGAGCGCTGGAGGCCATGCGCGAGCTGAAGCTCACGATCGACCGCGAGGTTTTGCGCAAGGGCATGCAAGAGGACATCAAACGGGGCCCGGGAGGGATCCGGGAGGTGGAGTTCATCGCGCAGGTGTTTCAGCTCATCCGCGGTTCGCGTGAGCCGGAGCTGAGAGGGCGAAGCCTATTGAAAACATTAAACGCCTTAGCTCATAAAAAGTGCCTCAGCGCCCAGGCCGTAGAGGAGCTCAGCGCGGCTTACCGCTTTCTTCGGAATACGGAGAACCGGCTGCAGATGATTGCCGATCGCCAGACGCATAAGTTGCCACGGGACGGAACAGATCAACTGCGCTTGGCGAGCGCCATGGGATTCCCCGACTGGGCATCGTTCAAAGCGGCGTTGACAGCGCATAGAGAATCGGTGTGGCGGCATTTTGATCAGGTCTTCGCCGCGCCCCGCCATGACACGGTGGGCTCCGCCGATCAAATCCTAGCCGATATCTGGTCTGGAAAGCTGGGCCAGACTTCTGTCCACAAGCAGCTTAACTCTTGCGGTTTTCCGGATCCGGTTGAAGCCTACGGATTGTTGCGGCGATTACGCGAAAGCCCGGCCTACAGCGCTTTTTCCAGGGAAGGGCGTACTCGCTTGGACAAGCTCATGCCCTTATTGCTGGCGGCAGCCGCTCGTAGTCGGGAGCCTATGCTTACCCTAGCGCGCCTCGTAAAGCTCGTGGAAGCCATCGGGCGCCGTTCGGCGTATTTCGTGTTGTTGGTCGAGAATCCCAGGGCGCTTACCCAGCTCGTCGAGCTATGTACAGCGAGCGCCTGGATCGCCAGTTGGATCAGTCAAAACCCCGTGCTGTTGGACGAGTTGCTCCACCCCGCGGGAGTCTACGCACCCTTGTCACGCGAAGCCTTGTCGGATGAGATCAGGCGTAGCCTGGCCTCGATCGCAGAAGAGGACCTGGAAGCCCAGATGGATACTTTGCGTGAGTTCCGCCACCGACATTTGCTTCGGGTAGCGGCGGCCGATGTCGGACCCGGCTTAGAGCCGGAGCAGGTGGGCCGGCATCTGAGCGATATCGCTGAAGTCGCTGTGGGCCAGACCGTGGAGGTGGCCTACCGGGCACTGGTCGCAAAGCATGGGCAGCCATATTGCGACGGATATGGCTCTGTCCAGGAGTTCGCTATCATCGGTTACGGCAAGTTAGGCGGGCGGGAACTCGGCTATGGCTCTGATTTAGACATGATCTTTTTGTACCAGGGCTGTGATGGTCGCGGTGAAACAAAGGGTCCGAGACCCCTTCCCAATGAACAATTCTTTTTTCGCCTCGGCCAGCGGCTGATCCACATCCTGACTGCTCGGACTCGGGCGGGGCAGCTGTATGAGGTAGACGTGAGGCTGAGGCCGAGCGGGCAGTCCGGACCCCTCGTGACGTCTCTTCCGGCCTTTCAAAAATATCAACGCGATAGCGCTTGGAGCTGGGAACACCAAGCTCTGGTGCGGGCGCGTCTCATTATTGGACCGCCGACCCTCTTGCGGGCCTTTCAGGCGGTCCGGCGAGAGGTGCTTTGCGCACGGCGTGATCCCAGCCGCCTGCAAGAAGAAATCAAGGATATGCGTGTGAAGATGGCCGCGGCAAAGGCAGGGAGGCATGGCGAAACGTTTGACGTCAAAAATGATCGGGGGGGGATGGTGGATATCGAGTTCATGGTCCAATACTGGGTGTTACGCTTTGCGGCAGAACATCCTAAGCTTACCGAGCATACCGATAATATCGGCCTATTACAGGTCTTAGCCGGGCTCGGTCTGATCGCTAATGCGCACAAGAATGTGCTCATCGAAGCTTATCGCCGTTACCTCACTACCGAGTACCGCCTAAAACTCACCGAACAGCGCTCGGTGCCCGAAAAACAGACCCTAGGGGAATTGCCGGACAGGGTCCGGGAGATCTGGATTCAGGCATTGGGTGGCGAATAGCGGGGGGAGGCTCCGCTATCTGTGTCATTAGGCGCAACGCGAGTCAATACGGTTAAAGAGGTTCAAGCTTGGAGAGAGTATCTCGGTGGATAAACATGGGCAGTTTGTCGCAACGGTGTCTGAAGACACCACCGTTAGCTACGGACGGCAGGCGGGGTTTAACGCCGCCGGTGATCTAGTGTAGTGTCCCTTAAATAACTTTACAGACTTTCCAGTGATTGCTATGGTCTCGCTCATGCCGAACACCCGCGTGGCGATCAAGTTGCAGCCGGCTGAACGCACGCCGCTGGAGACATGGGG
>JBOIEG010000375.1:0-1746 GCA_050740915.1 Gammaproteobacteria bacterium
GGCGTTTTGGCCTGGAATTGGATCTTCTCCCCAAGCTCGTCAAGCAGCGCTTGCTGCATCTCGTGATCGAGTCCTTTGAGGTACATCGTGGCGAGCGCTTGCTCGTTGCGCGAAAGCGATTGGGGGAAAATGAGACTCGCTTCCGTGATGGGTCCGGTGCTCGCGCGCGATCGATCTTCTCCACCTCTGCATGTAGTAGTAGCTTTTTTATTTATAAAACTACTACTACTACATAGAGCAGAGTTCATATTTTGAACTGAGTCGATTATCAAGGACTTAGCAGCAGAGTTCATTTTTTGAACTGAGTCAGAGTTCAGATTTTGAACTCTGGCAGAGTTCATTTTTTGAACTTTGGCTTCATTCGGCGGTTGTGGGGGCTGATTTCTTGTGGCCTGCAACGCCGATAGCACGCCAAGCCGAAGGCCAAAGTACTTTCCACCGCCCTCGCCTGCGATTGTCGCCAACGCCTCCAGACGCTGCTCCGCTTGAGAAGCTGCTGGGGCGGAGAGGATATCCGCTCCCTCGTCGATGGATTCTTGGAGGCTCTGGAGTAACGCGTGTGCGATCCTGCCGACATGCTCATGGTGATGACGTTTTGCGTTCTTGAGGAAATCCATGTAGCCAGGGTCCAGATAGAGGGTCGCGGCAAGCGCTAACGGCTCATCATGCAGTGCATAGATGTTGCCACGATTGCGACCCTTCTCGCGCACCCGCCGGCAGAGGGTCACCCAGCGGGTCATGCGCAGGATGGCGAGTGAGCGCGCCACGGTGGCGCGGGATTGGATGTTGCAACGCTGGAGGAGGTACTCGTAAGAGGGAAAGGCCGTCGATCCGCGCCCCTGCTGCTTGGCCCAGATCCAAAGCACCGCAAACACCCGCGAATCGACGGGCTCCAGCACCGGATCTAAGTGCACCAGCGCCGGCATCGCTTCATGCCAGGCGCTTAAAAACAGCAGGCCATTTTGTGGAGTGCTCCTCGGCCGCTGAAGTAATTGCTCGACGCTCGCCTCGATGTAGGCTTCGAGGGCCCGGGTCGCGGGATCAAGGTCTCGGGTAGCGGGCGTCATGCTGGCTCTCTCAGACCTCGTGTTATGGATACGGTCGGGACCGCGGTCCTTTTTTGGTCGCCGCACCTCGTTGCCACGGCCATCGGCCGTGGGCCCTCTTTTCGCTGAGGCGCTCCAGTAGCAGCCGGGTCTTGAGCGGCGAGTAGCCGGTGCATCACGGTCCAGACGGTGCGTGCGGACAACCCTGTCGTCGTACACAAAATGAGGTACTCTTCGCTACTCAGCGGTTGGTCTTTCGGTTTATCCAAGGCTTCATACGCTCGCCACACCGCAGATCCCTCGTCTTCGCTCGACTCGGCGGGCCGGCCACTGCGACGCAGGACCGCGATCTGCCGTCCGCGCTCGGCGTATTCGCCGGCATCCATACCGAAGTGCTCGTGCATCATGGGAAAGGGCGCATCGCGGGCAAGAAGCTCATCCCGCACTGACGTGTGCTCGCGCAGATCGCGAATGCGCTCAATCAAGCGGCGGAGGAGATCGCGATCGATGGACGCCTTGCGTAATAGCGGGAAGTTGACCGAGCTCAGGTGATCAACATCGGTTAGGTAGAGAGACTCGATGGCTTCGGCGTCTTTGCGGTCCAGGCCGAGATCCGAAAGCGTCTGATGATCCCCTTCGGCCAGGCATTTGGCGATAAAGTGCAGGATGGCCGCATTCAGCTCGGCTTCTTTCCCCACCC
>JBOIEG010000376.1:0-1059 GCA_050740915.1 Gammaproteobacteria bacterium
TGTTTCGTTCGTCGCTCCCTCGACTCCTCCACAGACGCAACACTCGATACGGGTGGGTGGCTAGCCCTTACCCGACAGGGACTCTCACCCTGCAAGATGCGCCGAGCTTTTCCCAGCGCGATAGCGACGGAGCCAAAACGCCTGTGGCGCCGTTATTTGTGGGTGGTGCCATCATTCTTGTTCCTCAGCTCGTTGCAGCTTATGGGCTTAAAGAAGTATTCGATTGACGATTAGGAGCTTGAACAGCAGGCATGGAGATCTACCAACTAATTTCGGGCCGAGTAATAACTGTCGACTTTATCAGTAAAATAGCCAGAGTCGCCATAACTGTAGCGAGCATGCTTTTTAGGATCCACCATCGACAAGGCCACACCCGCGAGGTGCCCGCCCGCTGTTATAATGTGTCTTAACGCAAGAGCGACGACCTCTCGTCTTGTCCGAAGCCAGCGAACGACAAAGACAGTGGTATCGACTTTGGTGGAGAGGATGCGAGCATCGGCGACAGCCATGAGCGGTGGCGAATCCAGGATCACGAAATCGTAGTGCCGGGATAAAACTTCGAGAAACTCGGTAAAGCGTTCCGAAGCCAAGAATTCCGGAGGATTCGGTGGTAACGCGCCGGCCGGAATGATCGTAATGCCATCCACGACTAACAACTCCCTGAAAAACTCAGACCCTCCAGGGTGCGGAGGGGAACCTTCCTCTAGGGCATAACGGAAAGAGAGGAGGCCAATGCTGACGATATCGCCGTGTTTAAGCGGGGCCCGGGTAATTCTTTCACCGTTGACGTAGACGCCACTGGTGCTTTTCAGATCCTCAATCTCCCATGCGCTTTGACCGGGCAAGATGCGCGCATGGCGCCGTGAGACACCGGTGTTGTCCTCGATACAGGTGGTATTTTCTGGGTCCCGTCCAATGGTCTGTTCTGCGTCAACTAGTGTAGTGTCCCTTAAATAACTTTACAGACTTTCCAGTGATTGCTATGGTCTCGCTCATGCCGACCACCCGCGTGGCGATCAAGTTGCAGCCGGCTGAACGCACGCCGCTGGAGACATGGGG
>JBOIEG010000377.1:0-3910 GCA_050740915.1 Gammaproteobacteria bacterium
ACCAGCCGTTTCTCGTTCATGTCGATCACCATGCCCCCGATGATCGATCCCTTCACCACCTTTCAGACTCATCCCTCGCTGGAAACACGCAGCCAAGTTCAGACTCATACCATTTTGGAAAAGACTGCCGCTCGACTCACAAGCGACAAAGGCTTAAACTCCCAGAGGAGGAGGCACGCCATGTCACCCGCTCCCGACATTGTCAAGAGGCGCAGGAGAAGCCGCATGAGCGGGGAATTGAATTAATGTCCATAACACAAATCATCGGCTCCGAGCCGCTGAGTGTAATTCGAGGAGGCCAATGATGAAGCTAGAGCAGCGAAAAGTCGCCTTTGTTGGCGCGTTGGTCGTGGGATTGGGATGTGCGCCCATGGCCTACGCTTATGGTGGCGGCGGTAAACCCCCTGAGAGTTTTGCTTGCCAAGCCCCCACGTTTACCGTGCTTTCACCCGAACGCGAATCGGAGGTCGCTTCCTTTTCGGAATTTTCGTTTATGACGTCAAAAGACGTAAACGTGCCCACCTTGGTGGTTAAGGTCAACGGGCAGCCCGTTCAGGTCAGTACGGAAGATAAAGCTTTAGGGCTGCAAGTTAAAGCCACGCTTGCGCAGCCCATCGCCGAACCGGGAATGGTGTTGGTGAGTGCGGCGATAGATAACGCGGGGGGCGGATGCCCGGGGCGTTTGGCCTATCGGGTTAAAGTCTCGGGTGCCGCCGTTAGCAAAACGCAAGACGCACCCGCCAAGAGCGAATGATAAAGACAGCGGAGCGTCCTTAAGCGCGTTGTGTTCGTTTTAGCGCCCCCAGCACAAAACAACAGCCAAGAGCCGCAGACAGGTGTTTGAGTGTGTGGCCACTGATAGATCCGCGCGTGAGCGTGTAGACTTCATAGTCCAAGTGCTCGAAGGTCTTCGCAAGGGCATAGCATAGAAACAGACCGATGAGGTAACCCGCACTTAACCCCGTTCGGTTTGGGAAAAGGACACAAATCACCGGGATGGCAAGCGGGGGGTAGAACTGCACTAACCCGTAGAAGCGCAGATCGCCGTGGCCGGCCCTTTCGCTGAAGTGCCAGTAAAAGGCCGAGGCAATGCCCAGAATGATAAGCCCGGGCATCGCCCAGTAGGTCCCGATCACGGGGTGAACGCGTTCGCTAATAATCAATGAAAACAGAGACATGAAGGCAATCGTCATCGGAAGTCGGTCCCACACCAGACGTTCGTTGTCTGGGTGATAGTGGTAATAAGCCGAACCTGCGGCAACGAGTCCGACAGCGGCGAAAAACACCGCATAAGGGAGCAACGAAACGGAATCACCCACCCGATTGATCGAGCGGGCGCACTGCACGGCGTTTAGGCCCCAGGTGGCCACTAGGAGGAACGCAAAGTTGCTCACGACGTCCCCAAACTGGGGCAAACCGAATAGCCGTCGCTGGTCGGCAAATGCGTGATAGCTTGGATCTTGTGGAATAGGATCTAACAGAAGTAACACCCCGATCGTGGCAAGTACGGCTGTAACGATAAGGCCGCCAAGTGCGATCGCGGTATTACTCTTAAAGGGATCCATGCGCCAATCGGTCTCGCGAAGTGCCCGTAGGCCGTTTTTGTATGCCTGTCCACAGCTTTCTGGGTGCATTCAGTATAACGTGAGCTGGTTTGGGGGCACTTCGATTAGTTCGGAGTGCCGCCCTCACAGCGACGTGAGGACATTGGTCGGTCACACCTAAGTGATTGACCAGTGGAGCAAAGCGCTTTTTGCTTTGCGATTCGATAAATTGCAAGGAAGCAGTTTATCGGAGTGCCCTTTAGACGCTAAGCGAGCTTGCACGGTCCTACAGCAGGAGAGGAGTTGGTGAAACAGAATGAGCAGTGCGATCAAGAAAGCCGTCTTTCCGGTAGCGGGTCTAGGGACACGCTTTCTACCCGCGACCAAGGCGAATCCCAAAGAAATGTTGCCTATCGTCGACAAGCCTTTGATCCAGTATGCCGCGGAAGAAGCCGAAGAAGCCGGGATCACCGAGTTGATTTTCATCACCGGACGCAACAAGCGTTCGATACCCGATCACTTCGACAAGGCCTATGAGCTGGAAGCGGAATTAGAAAGAAAAGGCAAACGGAAACTGCTTGAGGAGATCCGCAACGTTTTGCCGCCCTCGATCTCCTGTGTGTATATACGCCAGCCCGAAGCGCTGGGTTTGGGCCACGCGGTTTTATGTGCCAGACCGGTGGTCGGAAACGAACCGTTCGCCGTGTTATTAGCGGACGATCTAATCGACGGCGGCGGTAAGAGCTGCCTCGCCCAAATGGTGGAGGTATACGACAGGCACAGTTGCGGCGTCATCGCGGTCGAGCCGGTACCGCCGGAGGACACGGATAAATATGGGATCGTCGAGGTGCAGCCCATAGAAAAAAACTTAAGCCGCATCCGCAGCATCGTCGAGAAACCGTCCCCAGATAAAGCACCGTCTAATCTCGCGGTCGTTGGCCGCTACATCTTGCCGCCTGGGATCATGGATTTGCTCGCAACCACCGAGCGCGGGGCCGGTGGAGAGATCCAGCTGACCGACGGCATAGCCGCCTTGCTGCGGCGTAAGGAGATCCTCGCTTTGGAATTCAAAGGCAAGCGCTACGATTGTGGTTCCAAGCTGGGATATCTGCAGGCGACCGTGGAGTACGCCTTAAAGCACCCGGAGCTCAAAGACGATTTCAAGGCCTATCTTCACCAATATATCCAAGAGCTTCCCTCCTCCGACGATTCCGTCGAAGAACCGGTGGTCAGTTCGCGCGCTTTTGGGTAAAGCGTAAAATTTGGCGGCGACCGCGTTTTGTGGGGCGGCCAGGGTTATCGGCGGCCACCTCCGCGCGCAGTTGCTCCGCTATCGACTCCCGACGCGCTACGCTTTGCGGATGTTCCCGGTACAGTCCCGCAACCGCTGTGGCGGAAGCCCGCTGTGCCGACACCCCCAGGACGGTCAGCTCGTACTCGAAAGCGCCGCGACGCAGCCGAAGCTCATCGCCTGGCTGTATGTTTTTCGAGGGTTTGGCGCGAACGTCGTTGACCAACACTTTTCCGCTTTTAATGGCATCGGCGGCTAGGGCCCTGGTCTTAAAGAAGCGCGCGGTCCACAGCCACTTATCTAGCCGTAATTGTTGCAGGACCGCAGTTGGGCTCATCAGAATGACAACCTTGTTGGATGGCCTTGGGTTCCTATATCCTACTGTGCTGTCACGGAGTGGGGAAGCTGGCGATGAGCGAGGTTACCTTAGATAGTGCACGCGAATTCCTTTCGTTAAATATCGCCGTGCTGACGGTATCCGATACCCGCGATGAGGGGACGGATACCTCGGGCAAGCTATTGGAGACGCGCTTGGGCGAGTCAGGCCACCGTTGCGTCGCAAAGCGCATCGTCGCCGATGATGTCTACCAGATTCGGGCGGTGGTTTCGGGATGGATCGCAGATCCCAAAATCCAGGTGGTGTTGATCACGGGTGGAACCGGTGTCACCGGGCGCGACGGCACACCCGAGGCGCTCATGCCCCTGCTCGATAAGACCATAGACGGCTTCGGCGAGCTGTTCAGGAGCTTGTCCTATCCGCAGATCAAGACTTCCACGGTCCAGTCGCGCGCGCTTGCCGGGGTTGCAAACGGAAGCTATTTGTTTTGCCTTCCCGGCTCTTCCGGCGCCTGCGCGCTGGCATGGGATGCGATAATACGGCATCAATTAGACTATCGCACCCGTCCCTGCAACCTCGCGGAGCTCATCCCCCGCTTGTCAGAAAAAATCACCTAGTGTAGTGTCCCTTAAATAACTTTACAGACTTTCCAGTGATTGCTATGGTCTCGCTCATGCCGACCACCCGCGTGGCGATCAAGTTGCAGCCGGCTGAACGCACGCCGCTGGAGACATGGGG
>JBOIEG010000378.1:0-4395 GCA_050740915.1 Gammaproteobacteria bacterium
CTGGCGGGCTAAAAAGCGGGCCGAGAAGAGTCTGTCCATCATCAACTCACGGAGTCGATCGCCTTAATGACCACCCGAACCTCGATTTTGGCGCTCAACACGCACGTTATGGCTTTGGTGTTCAACCTAAGTCCGACAGGCACCTAGCTCTTTGGGTAGCAATGCCGTCTGCTGCTGATGGCCCTCTGGCGCCTTATATTGGCCGGGAACCCTCCCAAGCCGCCCTCGGCCACGAGCAATTGCGCGAGATCTTCTTCGTGCGCCAAAGCAAGTGGCAGGACGGTACGCCGATCCGGGTGTTTGTTCTGCCGGATAGCCATCCGCTTCACGTCCGTTTTGCCAAGGAGATCCTGGGCGTCTATCCCTACCAATTACGGTCCGCCTGGGATCGCATGTTGTTCTCCGGAACGGGTGTGCCGCCTACGGTCGTGGACAGCGCTGAGGAAATGCGCCGCCGCGTCGAGGAGACGCAAGGCGCTATCGGTTATCTCGAGGAATAGGAGGAAGCATGCAGAGCCAAAACAAAAACTCGCATCACGGCGTTTTCGCCGCCATTGGGTTCGTGCTTTCCAGCCCTGTAACGCAGGCGCTGGATCTCGGTTATGGAGACTGGCAGCTGCACGGCTTCTTAAGCCAAGGGTACACCTACACCTCGGGCAATGACTTTTTCGGCAACAGCCGAGGCGCGGGCAGTCTGGATTTCACCGAGCTGGGGGTGAACGTCCTGGGCCATCCCTGGCCGAATCTGCTGATCGCGGCCCAAGGCCTGTACCGCAATGCCGCGGGCTCGGACCAGGAAGATTTTCGCCTCGATTACGCCAACCTGGATTACCGGCTGCCGCTGGGCGGAACGAGCTACATCGGAGTGCGGGCAGGGCGGGTTAAAAATCCCGTCTTCCTGTATAACGAGGGGCGTGACGCGGTCTGGAACCGGCCCGGCGTGCTGTTGCCACGGCCGCTTATTTCGACGCCCTGGCGCTACGCCAGCCCGAGCTCTCCTCCGATGGCGGCATCCTCTACGGCCGGCATGCGTTCGGTGCTCATGCGCTAAGCGCCGAGTTTCTGGTGTCCGAACCCTTAGATAATACGGGCGGAGCGACCGAATTTATCACCGGGATCCCCGATGCCCCCGGCGAGCTTGGCGGCGCCCCATGTTCATCGGCCGCGCGGCTTATGAGTGGATGGAAGGGCGGCTGCGCTTGGTCTTCAGCGTGGTGGATCTGGACCGCGACTTCGAGTCCACGTCTCCTTTCGTGCCCTCCGGCAATGTCACGACCTTTTTTCCCCTAGGTTCCGTGCAGGTGAACCTGGAAGACTGGACCTTCAGCGGTGAGTACGGCCACATCAACATCGAGCGCAGCGGCCTATTTCCGGATGTCGCTCCCCGGTTCCTTCGGGACAATACCTCCGAGGCTTTTTATGTCCAAGCCCAGTACCGCTTCGCCCCGCGCTGGTCGGCGCTTTTGCGCTACGACGCCTTCTTCGCCAACATCGACGACCGCAGCGGCCGCGAAACCGCGGCTGCTCTGAGCGCGGTGACGGGTGTGCCGCTGCCGCGCCACCACTTCTTCCAAAAAGACATAACCTTTGGTCTGCGCTGGGAATTCGCCCAGAACTGGCTCATCGCCGCCGAGTATCACAACATCGACGGGACAGGCGCACTGTCCACGGTCGACAACCCGGAGCTTAATCTCGGCGGGGGCGATCCGCACTGGGATCTGTTTACGTTGATGCTCTCCTTCCGTTTCTAACAGTGTAGGGGATGGCAGGTTTCATCATTTAAATGATGGGGACCACGGCTCGGAGCTGGCGCTTCGTCGGTCTCCATTGGAAGGGATTTCTGTGGTTAAGCGCTCTGCTTCTGGTGCTCAGCGCCGCACTGCACTGGCTTCACCATTACCATCTAACGCGGCAGTTTCAGCGCCAACGGGAGGCGGAGATCCATTCGTTTCATCAGCAGATAAGTGGTCTGATCAAAGGAAACGCACAGAGGCTGGTGCGCCTCGCCGGCGCAGTGTCGTCGATCGAGAAGCTCGGTGAGGACTTGCTTGCGAACGACGCCGGGCAACTCTCGGACGTGCCCAAAGGGACGCACTATTCGGGTCTGGGTTATGAGCTTAAGGTACAGCGCATCGATCTCTTCACCGTCGACGGGAAAGAGATCTGGCACTGGCCGGAGACGGGAACAAGTAGCTTGCCTCAGCCGCGGATCGATGCGGCACTCAAGAAGCTGCGGCGTGAAGAGCGGCCGGTGACGCTGCTGGATTGTCGGCCCGTCTGCATTTTATACGCCTTCGTACCGGTTCTGTCACAAGGGCGGAACGCTGGATTCCTGGCGCTGGACAGTCGATAGCGGATCCGGTCATCGAATTCAAGGCATTGACCGGTGCAGATCTCGGCATCGTAGTGCCGGTAGAGGCCAAGGGCAAGACAAACCTCTCGAGCTGGGGCGGATTGGTTTCTGCTCTGACCGACTCGGCCCGGTTGCGCCCGCTGTTGGACCACCTCACGACACGCTTCCCCGATCCCGCTGAGCTCGATGCCGGAGTGCTGGTCAAGTGGGACGTCGCTATTTATGACGTGCGTCGGGTGCCAATAGCTCGATTCATGCCCGGTGAGACCGGCTTCATCCTCCTCATCTCCGATGTGGGTGCGCAGCTCTACGAGATCCAGATCGCGATCCAGCAGGGCCTGCTAGCGACCGCAGTAGCGCTGGTGGGGGCTGAGCTGATTCTACTGTTGCTGGTGCGAGTTCCGACCCGGCGTCTGCGGTGGTTTGCTCAGACCCTCCCTCTGCTTGCTCAGGGCGCTTATGATAGTGCCCGCGAACGGTTCTCCGGACAGGTCTCGGGGGCGCGCTATTGCGATGAGATCGATAGCTTGTTTGAAACGGCGTCGACGCTCTCCGATCAGCTGCAGCAGGCAAATCGGGCGCTGGCCGTAAAGCACCAAGAGCTGGCCGAGGAGCGCGATCTGGTTCAAGGCATTTTGGATGCCGCACAGGTTTTGATCGTCACCCAAACACGGCGGGGGATCATACAACTCGCGAACGAGTACTCGGCGCTGCTGACCGGGGTACCCGTGGTGCGGCTGCGCGGCAGGCGTTTCGTGGAACTGATCGCCGATGTGGAAGCTCACCGGGAGGTATTGAGCAAATTAGAGGGGATTTATTCTCTGGGGCAGCGGCGTGTGGAGCATGAACACGATCTGGTGCGCTGCGACGGGATGCGGCGTCAGGTGACTTGGGTGCATACGCGCTTGCATGGCGAACGACCCGATGAAGCCGCACTGGTGTCGGTAGGCTTAGACATCACAGAACGGGTGCAGGCGAAAGAAAGAATGCGTTGGCTAGCTAACCACGACACCTTGACCGGCCTGGTCAACCGCCACCGCTTCCTCGAAGAGCTTACCCGCAGTTACAATGAAGGCTTGCGAAGCAGTGTAACTGCGGCGCTCCTACTGTTCGATCTGGACCATTTTAAGGAGATCAACGACACCAGCGGCCATGCTGCAGGCGACGCCTTGTTGCGCATGATCGCCGAGGAGTTAACGCTGCAAACCCGCAAATCGGACATCGTGGCGCGCCTTGGAGGTGATGAGTTCGCCGTGCTGATGCCGAATACGGAGGCCTCTAGCGCGGAGACCTTTGCCAAACAGCTCAACCAACGGCTCGCGGACGCGGCCTTCGTTTATGGCGACAAGCGCTACCGGGTCGGCGCCAGCGTCGGCATCGTGCTCTTGCCGCAGCAAGGCGCCGACGTGCAGGAGTTGTTGGCCAACGCCGATATAGCGATGTACGAGGCAAAACGGGCCGGGCGCTCGCGCTCCTTTGTTTACCGACAAAGCAAAGCCGAGGCAGAGCAGAACGTGGCTTGCACAAAGGAGCGCCTTACGCAGGCGCTTTCGGAAAAACGCCTGTTCTTTCACTTTCAGCCCGTGGTCGAGGCCGCGAAAGGCACCGTCGTCCATCGGGAAGCGCTGCTGCGACTTAAGCTTGCGGACGGCCGGATCGCATTGCCCCAGGAGTTCTTGCCGGGTGCCAAACGAGTGGGCTTGATGAGCGAGATCGACCGTTTTGTCGCACTGGAAGCACTGACCACCCTGTTAGGTTCCCCGGAGCTACGTCTGTCCATCAATCTCTCAGCGGAGGCTGTGAACGATGCACTCTGGGCGGAGCCGCTCAAGCAAGCCGTCCGCGAAGGCGGTCTCGATCCGGCGCGGCTGATGTTCGAAATCACGGATACCAACACGATCACCGATCTGGAGAAAGCTAGTGTAGTGTCCCTTAAATAACTTTACAGACTTTCCAGTGATTGCTATGGTCTCGCTCATGCCGACCACCCGCGTGGCGATCAAGTTGCAGCCGGCTGAACGCACGCCGCTGGAGACATGGGG
>JBOIEG010000379.1:0-5761 GCA_050740915.1 Gammaproteobacteria bacterium
AAGCACACGGTGGAGCCGGTATTCGGCATCATCAAGGCGGTGATGCGGTTCCGGCAGTTTCTGCTGCGTGGCGTTGACGCCGTACGGGGAGAGTGGTCGTTGGTGACGATGGCGTGGAACATCCGCCGGCTGGCGGTGCTGGCGGGCTAAAAAGCGGGCCGAGAAGAGTCTGTCCATCATCAACTAACGGAGTCGATTGCCTTGATTACCACCCGAACCTCGATTTTGGCGCTCAACACGTACGTTATGGCTTTGGTGTTCAACCTAAGTCCGACAGGCTCCTAGTGAGGCATGCCAAGTTGCAAAACCTAACCTACGATGAGGCCCTGTGGTTAAGCAGGTACGACGCCATATTGTTCTCAACGGCACGGTTGGCGTTGGATAGCTTTAGGAACCGAACAGAACCGTCGTGCGCACCTCTTTGCTGTTGGCCTTTTCAAAAGTGAAAAAAACCGCCGCCAGAAAAACGAAGCGCCGAATGAAAATTGTCTTTGTTAATCGATTTTTTCATCCGGATCAATCAGCGACCAGCCAATTGGCGACAGCTCTCGCTTTTTTTTTTGCTTCGCGTGGCTACGAAGTCCAAGCGATCACGAGCCGTCAATTATACGGTGACAGCAAGGCAAACCTTCCAAGTTTTGAAACAATTAACAATGTCGGGGTGAGGAGGGCTTGGAGCTCTAGGTTTGGGCGATACAACATCCTCGGACGGTTCGTCGATTATCTTACATTCTATGTGAGCTCGGGCTGGTCCTTGTACAAGATGCTCCGCGTCGGAGATGTGGTGATCGCCAAGACGGACCCACCGCTTCTGTCAGTAGTGAGCCTAGTCGCAGCAAGGCTGCGAGGGGCGGCTCAGATCAATTGGATCCAGGATCTGTTTCCCGAGGTGGCGAGTAATCTCGGTGTGTGGGGGGTGCGTTTTATCGAACGGGAGATTCGAAGGCTGCGTAATAAGTCTCTCCGTGGAGCCAAATACAACGTCGTAATCGGGAACCAAATGGCTCAGAGATTGTGTTCGCAAGGGATCTCTGAAAAAGTCATCCGCGTGATACCGAATTGGGCAGATGGGTCGCGCATAACGCCAGTCGCAAGAGAAAGTAACGTCCTGGTTAAGGAATGGGATCTTCAAGGGCGATTCATCGTCTGTTATTCAGGGAACATGGGGCGCGCGCACGAGTTTCATACCATAACAGGCGCCGCGGAGTTATTAAAATCAGAGCCCAATATTGTTTTCGTTTTTATCGGCGATGGAGTGCAACGGCAACCCACAGAGGAAGCAGTGAAACGAAGGAACCTACCTAACGTTATCTTCAAGCCTTATCAACCGAGTGAACGACTTGCGTTTAGTCTTGGGTTAGCCGATGTACATCTGATCTCGCTCCGTCCCGAACTAGAGGGACTTATCGTGCCGAGCAAGTTTTATGGGATCGCTGCCGCGGGTAAGCCAACGATTTATATAGGAGACCAAGCCGGGGAAATTCCAGAGCTGTTGCGGCGCGAAGGCTGTGGTTTCGTTGTGCCGGTAGGGGACGAGCAGCGCCTTGCGGCATGCATAGAAGAATTCTACACGAATGTCTCCTTGAAATCGCAAATGGGGGAGAAGGCCCGAACACTGTTCGAATGTTACTATGACCAAACAGTGGCGATGGCGCAGTGGGAACGGCTTATCGCAGAGACATGACATTGTGCCACATCCGTATTCGATGGCCCCGAGCGCCAGGCTGTGTCAATCGTATCTGGATGATTTGGTAAGAATACAAACTCCGAGAGCGGCTCGCTAGAAGCCGTTACGAATCAAACCATACGGTCAAAAGAACGCATGGAGAGTAAAAGCCTCGCGCGCTTTGGGCGGCCAGTTTACATCGTCGATGGCAGTCGCACGCCTTTTCTGAAAGCGCGCGGTAAACCGGGTCCGTTTCGCGCTTCTGACCTGGCGGTGGCGGCGGCGAGAGGATTGTTGGCGCGGCAGCCGTTCGAAGCACCGGAGCTCGATGAGCTTATCTTTGGCTGCATCGCACCGGGGCCGGATGAGACCAATATCGCTCGCGTGATCGGCTTGCGACTGGGTTGTGGCGACAGAGTGCCGGGATGGACCGTGCAACGCAATTGCGCGTCTGGGCTGCAGGCATTGGATTGCGCGGCCCGTGACATCGCAAGCGGGCGCTGCGATCTGGTGCTGGCCGGCGGCGCCGAGAGCATGAGTCACGCCCCGGTGCTGTTTGATCTGCCGATGGTGGGATGGCTCGGCGAGCTGAGCAGCTCCAAAGATGCTTGGAGTCGCATCAAGGCACTGGGACGGTTTAGGCCAAGCTATTTGAAACCGGTCATCGGATTATTGCGCGGTTTAACCGATCCCGTCGTCGGGCTTTCCATGGGGCAGACGGCCGAAGAGCTGGCCTACCGATTCGGGATCACCCGCGAAGCTATGGATGAATACGCCATGCAAAGCCACAAGCGCTTGGCTGCGGCGCAGTCCGATGGACACCTCGCCGAGGTCGAGACGGTGTATGACTGGCAAGGGAATCACTACGCCAAGGACGACGGCGTGCGCCCGGATAGCACGACGGAATCCTTGAGCCGTTTAAAACCGGTTTTCGACCGCGAATTCGGACAGGTGACGGCCGGCAACAGCGCGCAGGTCACCGATGGGGCCGCTTGCTTGATCTTAGCAAGCGGGGACGCTGTGCAGCGCCACAAGCTGCCCATCCTGGGACGCATTGTGGATGTGCAATGGGCCGCCCTGGATCCGCGTGAAATGGGGCTAGGCCCCGTCCATGCCAGCACACCTTTATTGCAGCGCTACCGCCTGGACTTGGAGCACATAGACTACTGGGAGATAAACGAAGCCTTTGCGGTGCAAGTCTTAGCCTGTCTTCACCTCTGGCGCGATAAGGATTACTGCCGGGCGGTGCTGGGCTTAGACAAGGCCATGGGCGAGATCGAGCGAGAACGCTTAAACGTGGACGGGGGAGGGATCAGCTTAGGCCATCCCGTGGGCGCCAGCGGGGCGCGCATCGTGTTGCATCTGCTGCACGTCCTGGCCCGCAGAGGGGGCACCCGGGGTATCGCTACCCTGTGCGTCGGCGGCGGGCAAGGTGGCGCGATGTTGGTGGAGCGAGGGGGTTAAATCGGCGCGATGACAACACAAGCATTCAAACACTGGCGCTTCGATGTGGACGCTCGTAACGTAGCTTGGCTTACGCTCGACAAGCAGGATGCGAGCACCAACGTGCTCTCGGGAGATGTTTTGGAGGAACTGAACCGCATGCTCGATGAAATAAGCGCGGCGGCTCCGGCGGGCATGGTGATCGTGTCGGCCAAGGCGAACGGGTTTATTGCGGGGGCCGACGTCGGCGAATTCACCCAGCTTAGCGATGAGTCCGAGGCGGCCGCCTTGGTCGCCCGAGGGCAGTCGATCTTCGATCGTCTGGAGGCATTGCCATTTCCGATAGTGGCACGCATTCATGGCTTTTGCCTCGGCGGTGGTCTCGAGTTGGCGCTGGCTTGTCGCTACCGGATCGCTTTGGACGACCCAAAGACCCGGCTGGGACTGCCCGAGGTGTTGCTCGGGATCCATCCTGGTTTTGGTGGTACGGTGCGCTTGACTCGGCTCACCGGCGCACCTTTGGCCATGGATCTCATGCTCAGCGGGCGCACCCTGGATGCACGGCAGGCCTTGCGCTCGGGCGTCGTCGACCGGGTGGTCCCACTGCGTCAGCTAGACCGTGCCGTTTCCTCTCTCGCTTTGCGAAAAGGGCGAGGGCGCCGGGCGACCGTGTTCGGGCGACTGACCAATTACCCGCTGGTTCGCCCAGTGCTTGCCTGGTATCTACGCCGCGAAGTAAGGAAAAAAGCCGAACCCTCGCACTATCCAGCGCCTTTCGCTTTGATTGATCTCTGGCGCCAACATGGCCACGACCCGAAGCGCATGCTAGCCGAGGAAGGCCGGTCGATAGCGCAGTTAATCACCGGCGAAACATCGCAAAACCTGGTGCGGCTTTTTTTCTTGCGAGAGCGGGTGAGATCGTGGGGCCGCTCCTCGGATTTCGCCCCGCGACACGTGCATGTCATCGGCGCCGGCACCATGGGCGGCGATATTGCCGCGTGGTGTGCCTTGCGGGGGTTCAAGGTGACGCTCCAGGACCGGGCGCCGGAATTGATCGCTCCCGCCCTAAAGCGCGCGTACGCGCTGTTTTCCAAGCGCCTGAGAGATCCCCACGAACGCCAATGGACGATGGACCGCTTGATACCGGATCATCAAGGGCGACAAGTCCAGCGTGCCGATCTGATCATCGAAGCCATTGTGGAAGACCTCAAGGCCAAGCAAACGCTTTACCAGCAGATCGAGCCGCAGCTCAAGCGCGAGGCCTTTGTGGCAACCAATACCTCGAGTCTCCCGCTAGAGCGCTTGCAACAGGCGTTCAATAATTCTACGCGCCTGGTGGGCCTGCATTTCTTCAATCCGGTAGCGAAGATGCCGTTGGTCGAGGTGATCGGCGGATCTGCAAACGGCGATGATCTGGTGGCGAAGGCAGTGGTGTTCGTGAAGGCGATCGATCGCCTGCCATTGCCCGTGAAGAGCGCACCGGGGTTCCTCATTAACCGCATCCTGATGCCCTATCTCTTGGAATCCGTGCATCTCCTGGAAGAGGGAGTACCCGCCGATGCCATAGACCACGCGGCTCACAGTTTCGGTATGCCTGTGGGCCCGCTGGAGCTGGCCGATACGGTGGGACTAGATGTCTGCCTTTCCGTAGGTCGGATCCTGGGGGAAGGCAAAGCCTTAACCATCCCCGCCAGGCTACGCGAATTGGTCGACCAAGGCCGCCTCGGCCGCAAGACCGGCCAAGGGTTCTTTCGATACAAGAAAGGTGAGCGGAAGCGGCCACCACCCCCTGAGATCGCCGATAACGCCTTGATCGTCGATCGATTAATCCTACCCATGCTGAACGAGTCCACGGCTTGCCTGCGTGAGCGCGTGGTAGAAGACGCCGATCTGTTGGACGCTGGTATGGTGTTCGGGACGGGATTCGCGCCATTTCGTGGCGGTCCTATGCACTACCTGGCGCGCCGGGGGAAAGCGGAAATCATCGCGCGACTGCACGAGCTCGAAGGGAGATACGGGCAGCGGTTCGCACCCGATCCCGGTTGGGATTCATTATCTGATTAAAGCCGCTCTGATCGCCGTGAGCTTACCCAAAGACAAAGAACCCACATTGCGCATCGTCCCCATGCCATCGGACACCAATTATGCGGGTTCCATCTTCGGCGGCTGGATCATGTCGCACACCGACATTGCGGGGAGCATTCCTGCGGTGCGCTACAGCCGCGGGCAAGTTGTCACCGTCGCCGTGAATCAGTTCGAATTCCACCACCCGGTACACGTGGGCAATGTGGTGAGCTTTTACGCGGAGATCATCCGGATCGGGCGCACCTCGATCACAGTCAAAGTCGAAGTGTACGCGGAGCGTAATCCCGCAAGCGTTGAGTGCATAAAGGTGACAGAGGCTACCCTCACTTACGTCGCCATCGATGAACGAGGGGCACCGCGAGTCGTCGGCGGCGGGAAATCAGCCGAGATGTAGAGAGTGGCTCAAAGCAAAACTTCAGCTCTGGTCGGCTAAACTAGTAGCTAGTGTAGTGTCCCTTAAATAACTTTACAGTTAAGCCGCCTTCTTTTCCCTCGAGGCAGGGTGGATCCGGGCTTGATCTGCTCCATCTTGACCCGCGCCCGCTCGATCTTCTTGATGATGTCCTC
>JBOIEG010000380.1:0-2180 GCA_050740915.1 Gammaproteobacteria bacterium
AATGACACGCGTCAGTTCGCACCCGGCGCCCCCGCACCTCCTCCAAGGATCACACCATGACAAGCGGCAACGGCTGGGATGAGATGAAACGAGTGGTCACGAGCAGTCTTGACCGCCACGAGATTCAACTCAAAGAAATCAACGCCACGCTCAAGGAACTCCTCGTCGCGCAGGCCCGGCTCGACGAGCGGGTGAACCGGCGTGCGGTAATGGCCGGCGCTCTCTCCGGCGCGTTGGCCGGCCTGACGAGCTGGTTCAAGTGAAAGCGTCGATCAAGCCCGGCGCGTCTCTCGGCCTACGGTCCCGCTTCATCAACCCCGGCTACATTTGGGCCATCGGCTTCCCGATCATCGTCGCCGCGTACAACGACCTCGAGTATGAGTGCGTGCTCACCGAGGGCTGCGGCGGCACACACTCCACTCGCTCCCGCCACTACGACGGCCTTGCTCTCGACCTCCGCACGAACCACATGAAAGCTGACCACCGAGTTGAGCTGGCTATGAACCTCACCACCGCGCTCGGCCCGGAATTCCAGGTGATCCTCGAGACGGACCACCTGCACGTCGAATATGATCCAAAGCCATGAGACAACTTACCGCTCGTCTCGTTCTCGTTCTTGCGCTTAGTGGATGTAGTGCCTGTGCCCACCTCGGCCCGGCCGCACTACCCGGCATCCCGCTGGACGTCGACCCCTCGCTGGCTCTGATTGCTCAGAACGGCTCCGGCGGCCATGCCTGCCCGGTCGTCAACCAGGTCCTCACGGCGCGTCACGTCACGTGGGACCCTCTGCTCCGAGACCATGTCGGCGTTACGTGGAGCTCTCGCGGACAGAACGGATATGCACGGGTGTACGGCGCGTCGCCGTGGGAAGACCTCGTCAGCTTGGCGCTCATCGGAGGCACCGTCACCTACCTGCCGAATGGCGTCACCCCTCAGCCCGGCGACGCGGTATACTGGTTCGAGTATGACTTCCGTACACAGGCAAACGCCTATCGAGCTCGGCGTCGTGTGGCCGAGGTTATACGCTCAGTCGCCAGACACCTGTTATTTGACGCCGCCCCGACACCGGGCGCCAGTGGCACCTGCCTATTCAACGCCTCCGGCGAAGTCGTCGGCGTCGTCATCGCCAGTGACGCCATGGACGACCAAAAGGCGGTCGGCGTCGCGGTACAGCTTGACCCGGATCTATTCCAATGATGTTCGCCTGGACCGAGCAACTTGGCGAGATGCTCATGGCCGCCGGCATCATCACACTTGCGGCTGTGTTCGGACTCGGCGACGGCGACCCGATCAAACGAATTCACAAGGTCCCGATGTGTCGCGTAACGTGCACGGTGCAACTCAGCACAGTCACATGTGATGAGAAAACGGAGGATGTTTGGAACGACTTCGTCGAACGAGAGGTAGCCAAGGACCCGCACAACTACTGTGGGGCTTGCGGCACGCCAGTCGATTGCGAGACGGTACGCTACCGATAACCCACCAAGGAGGTCTCTTTGTCTTATCGCTCACGTATATGTGAGATTTGCTACGCCGACTTCACCCCCCCTCATCGTCGCACGATGCTCAGCACCGGCGACAACCACCTACGGATTTGCGCCTCTTGCCGGCGGAGCACCTTGGACGCTGTGGAGAGCACGCCGCCGCAGAACGATGTAGCGACGCCGCACACGGTAGCTGCGCCGATGCGCCAGGTCGTATTCGACCTCGAGACGTGGGGACTGGATCGTGGCTGGGGCGTGACGATGGTGGCGTCGTTTTTGATCCACGGCTATGCGGCGGGGACCAAGAAGGTGACACTCACGCTGCGGGACTACAAAGCGTGGGGACAGGGAACGCGGTCGAACGACCGGGACATGGTCGCCGCGGTGTTCGACGAGCTGCGGCCGTGTCACATCGGCTATGCACACAACGGCGAGCGGTTTGACATCCGCTGGCTCCGCACCGTCGCCCTCAAGTACGGGCTTGAGATGCCGCGACTCAAGCTCGTCGACCCATGCATGATTGCGTGGAAGAAGTACCTGCTCGGCCGGAACAGCCTGGAGGCCGTCGCCGACTTCCTCGAGCTGGGCAAGAACAAGGGCAAGGAGAAGCTGCACATCAGCCCGGACGTCTGGCGGCATGCTCTCATGGACAACGACGACGCCGCGTGGGCACTCCTGGTCGATAGGTGCGAGAGC
>JBOIEG010000381.1:0-2609 GCA_050740915.1 Gammaproteobacteria bacterium
AAGTCGTCCGGCTATGTTCACCAACCAAAGAAAGCGCTTGCCTTTGCAGGCCAGAGACAAGGCGGCACTTAAGAGCTGATTTTTTTAGTCCCCTTCGGCAAATTTCCGCGGCCCTGTACGTGAGTAAGGGATATGCCCTTGACTCCAGTTACCCCTACCGGTAGTGTTCGCGGTTGTGGACGACTATCCGCGGACGCTCATGGAGCTCGAGTCGCGCTTTGCCACGGATGCGGCGTGCCGCGACTACCTGGCGGGGCTTCGTTGGCCGCAGAGCCCCTTTTGCCCGTCGTGCGTCGGTACGGAGGGCTGGTCGACAAGGCGCGGCCTATGGATGTGCGCAGCTTGCGGGCACCAACTCTCGCTGACCGCGGGGACGATCTTCCAGGACACCCGAACCCCGCTGACCCTCTGGTTCCGCGCGGTCTGGTGGGTGACCAGTCAGAAGAACGGCACCAACGCGCTGGGACTCCAGCGCGTCCTGGGATTGGGTAGCTACCGCACGGCCTGGACCTGGCTCCACAAGCTCCGCCGAGCGATGGTGCGCCCCGGCCGGGACCGCCTGACCGACACGGTGGAGGTGGATGAGACGTTTGTGGGTGGCGTCGAGCCGGGCGGCGAGAAGCGCCATGTCGGGAAGAAGGCGTTGGTTATCGTCGCCGCGGAAGTGCGGGGCCGAGCGACTGGCCGGATCCGCCTGCGGCGAGTGGCGGACTCCTCCGCCGACAGCTTACTCCCGTTCGTGCAGGAAGCTGTCGCGCCGGGGGCGGTCGTCATCACCGACGGCCTACCGAGCTACTGCGGACTCCCCGGCCTCGGGTATCGCCACGACCGGAGGGTCGTTCTCGGGAGCGGGCAGTCCGTCGATGCGCTGCTACCCAGAGTTCACCGCGTTGCCTCGCTCCTGAAGCGCTGGTTGCTGGGCACACACCAGGGCGCAGTCAGCCGGGAGCATCTCGACTACTACCTCGACGAGTTTACGTTCCGGTTCAACCGTCGCACCTCCCGCCACCGCGGGCTGTTGTTCCACCGGCTGATGGAGCAGGCGGTGGTGGTGGACCCGCTACCTTATGTCGCCATGGTCAAACGCGTGCGCGGTCGCCGGAAGGGCGCAGCGCAACCCACTACCCATAGCGGTAGCTGGAGTCAGGGGCATACCCCTTACGTGAGTACAGGCAGCGCGGTTGTTGCCTCGCTGGATGAGGTGCAGCGGCACACCGGCCAAAGCGATCCGTGGGCGACCGGGCATTGAAAAATAGGGGGAACAGTTGTCAATAATCGTGGTCTGTCCCCGAATACGAAAACGAGAGCTTCCGCGTGATCTAGTGCCGAGGTTCTGCGTGCCGATGTAGCCACTACGCCGCCCTGCGCTCGTTCTGGATCGTGATCGTGGGGTCGCGATTGGGCGGTGGCATGGGGAGTCCCCGGTCCTTCAACAAAGCCACATGTTCTTTCATGCCCCATTTAGCCTTGTACAGGCAATCCTCAACGGAGTGCCCCACCCCGGTAAAACCTTCCAATTCGGGCGAGTAGAAGCCAAAATAGTCCGGTTCTTCAGTCGCCTCGATTACGAGTCCGTAAGGCAAGTCGATCATCGCGGTCACCCTTTTCGTGTGTTTATCGCTGCCGCTTTCAGAATGGCGCGACAGGTACCGGTGGGAACCTCCTTGTTCCCGTGATAGTCCACCCGGATTACGTTATTCCACCCGGGCTTGGCGTAATACCTGATTGAACCTTTCTCTTTCACAATCTCGAAACCATTGTTCTCTAGCAGCCTTACCAGCTCATTGAATTTCATTCGACCCTCGCAAATGCAGCCGAAGATAGCCAAACGCTTCCCCCTCCCAGGGATACGCTGATTCCATAACTTCCACCCAGCGACCAAGTTTCACTTGATCTACCTATCCCTATCTGTCAGCGAGACACGGCTGGTGAATCGGCCCCGGCAAGCGCCCACTTAGCAGAGCAATTAGCTCACTCCTTCTTCTGGCGTATGGGGCAAGGGTAGCTACCAGCACCCACTTTGACGATGAAGCGTAGAGCCGTTTGCCCTGGCGCTCCTGTCATACCCCCAAGGATGCCGTGGTAACCACGCGAAAGAGAAATCTTCGGGTCGAGGCAAGGCCATGCGATTGCTCATAGCCGTTCAGAGTCGAAGGTCGGTCGGATAGTGAAACGCCAATTCAGTCACGAACCGGAAGTCTAGACAGAAAAAGGGGATAGATTTATTTCCCGCAAAGACTCAGGCATACGGATTCCGCGGTCAGTGTTCAGGAGGAACAAGCCACACCAAAAAAGGCAAGGATCGTTATACCCGGAGTCGCTCATCACGTCAATCAGCGCGGTCACAACCGGCAGGTAGTTTTCGCCATCGAGGAAAATTTTCAGTACTGCCTAGAAAACCTCGTTGAGCTCAAGAATGACTTCGGCGTCAAGCTGTATGGCTACTGTTTGATGACGAATCATGCGCACCTGTTATTGGTACCTGCTAGTGTAGTGTCCCTTAAATAACTTTACAGACTTTCCAGTGATTGCTATGGTCTCGCTCATGCCGAACACCCGCGTGGCGATCAAGTTGCAGCCGGCTGAACGCACGCCGCTGGAGACATGGG
>JBOIEG010000382.1:0-13540 GCA_050740915.1 Gammaproteobacteria bacterium
CCCCATGTCTCCAGCGGCGTGCGTTCAGCCGGCTGCAACTTGATCGCCACACTGGTGTTCGGCATGAGCGAGACCATAGCAATCACTGGAAAGTCTGTAAAGTTATTTAAGGGACACTACACTAGCGCAGGACGCCGAGCCAGGCAAGATCCTGCATGAGACGCGACGTGGAGAGATGGCTGCGCTCGATGAGATCCCGTTTCGTCGTTATTACGGCAGTGTGGATGCCACTCCCTTGTTTATCGTGCTGGCCGAGGCCTATTTCGAGCAGAGCGGCGACCGCGCGCTCTTAGCGAGTATCTGGCCCAACATCAAGCGCGCGCTTGCTTGGATCGACTGCTATGGCGACGTAGATCACGACGGCTTGGTGGAGTACGCGCGCCACAGCGCAAACGGCCTAGTGCATCAGGGTTGGCGGGATTCGATAGACGCGGTGTTTCATGCCGACGGGCAGCCGGCGCAGGCGCCGATCGCACTATGCGAAGTGCAGGGGTATGTGTACGCAGCGAAGCTTGCCGCTGCGAAGCTTGCCGGACTTTTCGGCGAACATCATCGTGTTGCCGAGCTTACTGAACAGGCCGAGCGCTTGAAGCAACGCTTTAACGAAGCCTTTTGGTGTGACGATATCAATACCTTCGCTTTGGCATTGGACGCGGACAAACGGCCTTGCCGTGTACCGGCATCAAACGCTGGGCACACGTTATTCACCGGCATCGCAAGCCCCGACCATGCGCGGCGCGTAGCGGAGGCTCTGCTCTGTGGGGCGTCGTTTAGTGGTTGGGGTGTGCGCACCATCGCTGAGGGCACGGCCCGGTTCAATCCAATGTCCTACCACAACGGCTCGGTTTGGCCTCATGACAATGGTATCATCGCCATGGGACTTGCCCGCTACGGATTCAAGGACAAGGCGCTTCAGATCTTCACCGGCCTGCTGCAAGCGAGCATTAGCGTAGACCTGCATCGCTTGCCCGAGCTGTTCTGCGGTTTCCCCCGCCGTCCGGGACAAGGACCTACCCAGTATCCGGTAGCATGTTCGCCCCAGGCTTGGGCAAGCGGGACGGTGTTCCATCTCCTGCAGGCTTGCCTGGGATTGACGTTTTCTTCGAACAAGCCACAACTGCGCTTTTTCCGTCCGCGTTTGCCGCATACGGACGGCGGCATAAGGGCGCAGGCCGACCATAAGGGGAGTCTCGCCGACACCGCTACCGTTTCTGCGATCAGCGTGTAATGCAACAGCGCCACCCGCGTGCACGGTACGGAGGATCGAGTTTCATCCGTCGTCGCGCAGCTTGCTCTTATCCATGGCCTCGCCTACGGGTGCCCTTCGCCACTGGCCGTGCTCATCCTTTTCGTATTCCATCTCGACCGCGAATAATCCAGCCTTGTGAGCGGTCGCTGCTATGCTGCGCTCATCTTGGTAATCCTCGGAGGCAGCGCATTTCTCCCAGGTGCGAGTATGAGCCGCCAAGTAGATCTCTTGGGCGTTCCTAGGCAACTCCTTGCGCAGGGCTTCCGGCAGATCCGATAGCGTTCTGTAGGTCATGAAAGTTCTCTATAGCTAAACTCAGAATAGCGCTTATCAAGGACGCTCGCAGCTCGCTAACGCCATAAAGTACCCCTTCGACGATAGACACACAAGAGGGGGCAATTTGGGTGCCGGCAATCGCGCGCGGATCTGATGGGGCGCGAGTACATCACCCAAGCTATGCGGAACAGACGCCAGGTAACGATGCGAAGGCGCAGCAGGTTCCCTTTGAGTCTGCGGAATGGAGTGTCGGCCTGCATAACGCAATAAGCATCCACCGTCACGTAAGATTTACCACCACGTGGCAATTCTTACCGGCAAGGTTGTTCCGGTAAGCACTTCGCCGATCGCTTATGTCCTTAAAAAGAAAAGAATTAAGGAGTGCGCTCGTCCTGGCATATAACTTGACAGAATAGTAGTGTCCTCGGGCCAAGTCCCGGGGACGGAATAATCATTATTTTCCATCAGGAGGCAAATCATGAACTGGGAACAAGTGAAAGGCAATTGGGGCCAGGTCAAAGGCAAGGCCAGGCAGATGTGGGGTGACTTCACCGACGATGAGCTCGATGTCATCGAAGGCAAGCGTGAGGAGTTGGTTGGCCGGTTGCAAACCAAATACGGCTACACCAAGGAAACCGCCGAGGAGAAGGCAGACGATTGGGTGAGAAAACTATAAGCCCCAAACGAATCAGTGTACACACTGGCTGCGGTGGGCGTGCCTATAGCAGAACAAGCACCTGAGCGCGGCCAGCGAAGTAACGTTAATAGCTAGAGGTACGCAACATGAAATGGTTAGTGCCATTGGTGGCTGCATTCACTTTAATAGGCGCGGGTGCTGCTTCGGCAGCGCAGACCGGAGAATCTCAAGGCAGTCAAGCGAAGAAACCGTTCAAGTCAAGTGAGACGACGGATCCTAAGACGACGGATCCTAAGACGACGGAGCAAGGCAGCGAGTGTGAGCACAGTAAGAAAATGAAGCAATCAAAGTCTACGAAGGAGCGAGGGGCAAAACAAGGGACTTCAAAAGGGACCTCTGAGCAAAAGACGCAGACGGAGAGCTAGCTCACTGTACTAAGAATTCAGATCTGAGGGTTGTGTTGGCCGTGTCATCGCAACCCTCGCACTTAACCAGCGCGCAAGATTAAGTATTGGCATTTAGCCACAATGGAGGCAAAGAGATGTTTTCCTGGGCAGTTACATTCCTGATCGTCGCTATTATAGCGGCTGTTTTCGGGTTCTCGGGCATTGCGGGGACGGCGACGAACATCGCCTGGATCTTGTTCGTGGTCGGACTCATTCTGTTCCTCGTATTTACCGTGATCGGTAGACGCCCGCCCGTGTGACGAGGTTTATGCAACGTAATAGTATCGAGGAGAATCATATGAATAGCAGCAGCACACGTTTGACAGCTCTTGGAGCGATCTTATTAGCGCTTGGGCTCGGTGCTTGTGAACGCCAAGGTGCGGCAGAGCGTGCCGGGGAGCGAGTGGATGAGTCGGTAGAACGGGCTGGAGAGGCCGCGGAAGAGGCCGGTGACGAGATCGAAGATAAGACTGATAACACCCGATGAGGTTCCTGAGCATCGGTTTAGCTAGGCGGACAGCGGTTCAGGAGCGCAAGTTCTAACTTTCGTGGAACACGCCGCGTAAAGCCGGAAAAAATTCGAGGTGCTGTGCGGTACAGGAGGTACCGCTCTATTCCAACCGCGTAAACGGTTGGAACACGGAGAAACCAAAATCGCATTTTGGTTTCGAAAGAAAAATGTGGCAGGCAGCCCATTTTTTGAAGTGTCCTAATTTAAATTGGAGGTCATAACATGAGACGTCAATTTGCTTATACATTGCTTACCCTAGCCATGCTTGGTCTTGGCTTTAATGGCTACGCCGGAAGCGCGGAAGATGCCGGCGAGGAGGCCGACGAAGCGATCGAGGAAACCCAGGAAAACAGGAAAGACGCTCGGGAGAACGCCGACGACGCCGCTGAAGATGCAAAAGAGGAAAGCGAGGATGCGGCAGAGGAAGCAGGAGACGAAGCGGAAGACGCGGGCGATGAGATTGAGGATGCAACAGACTAATCCTGCGGTCGCGAAGTTTCGTCAGGGGGGTGAGTTTTATGAATGATGAGCTCACTGTGACTCCACGGACGCGCGAGGAGCTGATCGCCCGGTGGCAGCAGAAATACGGTTACAGCAAGGAGAAAGCCAAAACGCGGGCATGGCCAGTCTTTCTCGCGATGGCGGGTGCACGAGTGCGCAACAACGGAAAAACTACGCCACAAAGATGCTTCTTCGAGAAGACTATGACGTCGGCCCGGTTAGGGAAACGCTATAAACGCAACGCCGACTAAGGTTCACTTTTTTACTATCAGCCTAAGGGCGAAAGGTACCGTTTAAATGAAGAAGGAGATGACCATGCTGGAAACTAATCATTTGAAGCGCCTCACGACGAGGCTCCGCTCGAGGCGGCTCACGAGCGCCTTGAAACGGCAGGAAGGGAAGATGGGTTACATCTTGTTGTGGGCTCTAGGCATCCCCATTCCGGTTCTATTGGTGATCTTTCTACTGCGTGGCTGCGACTAAAATCAGGAGGAACCGTACAACGGTCGGCGCAGCGGGTGCGGTTTTGTTAGCTGCGTGAACGTTGCGTAGCTCAAACGCAGGAAGAACTGTTTTTGATCAGAAAGGGAAAGCGCTCTGGTGCCAGGGCTCCGTCGTGACGATGACAAGCGGAAGGGACCCTGGCAACCAGAAAGAGCGGCGAGCCCATCGAAGAGAGGGCGATCGCAACGTGGCAAGCAAAAGGCCGAGATGCTGTCACTACCCAACAACCCGTTCAAGTCCGGCGCACGGTACCTGAAGCGCGATAAAAGGGGTTGTACGCTATGAAGCTCGTCGAATGGCTCTTCATCGTTGGGCACGGGCTTATAACCGTTGCATTTCGATCAGTGGCTTCTCCTACTATAGGGGCTGTGGGCCCTTGGGGCGTAAAAGGAGAGCGTTTCGATACCACGAAGGAGTAAGTCATGACTTTGGACGAGCGCACCCATAACTGCCTCGCGGGGGGCGGTGTGATGGGCGTGATGATGCGGGCCTTCGATTGGGCGCGAACGCCGCTCGGCCCGGTCTCGGCGTGGCCGCAGAGCCTGCGCACGGCGGTCAGCATCTGCCTCAACTCGCGCTATCCGATCCTCATTTGGTGGGGGCCGGAGCTCATCAAGCTCTACAACGACGCCTACCGTCCTATGCTCGGCGCCAGCAAGCACCCACAGGCGCTGGGCACGGTCGGGCGCGACATCTGGCCCGAAATCTGGCCCATCATCGGGCCGATGCTCGAAGGCGTGATGGCGCGCGGCGAGGCGACCTGGTCAGACGATCGGCGGCTGCTGCTCGACCGCAACGGCTATCTCGAAGAGTGCTACTTCACCTTCTCCTACTCCCCCATCCGCGACGAGTCGGGCGATGTCGGCGGCGTCTTCACCGCCGTCACCGAGATGACCGAGCGCGTGCTCGGCGAGCGGCGCTTGCAGACGCTGCGCGATCTGGCCGCCCGCAGTAGCGAGGCGAGGGAGATCGAAGAAGCCTGCCGCCTCGCCGCCGAAACCCTGGCCGCCAACTCACACGACATGCCGTTCGCCCTGCTCTACCTGATTGACGAGGGCCGCAAGCAGGCGCGGCTCGCCGCCGCGGCAGGAATTGAAGCCGGCGCTCCGGCCAGTCCGCCGCTGGTTGAATTAAACACGGCGTCTGCGTTGGCTTGGCCGCTCGCGCGGGTGGCCAAGTCAGGCCAAGGTGAGTTGGTCGACGCGCTGAGGCAGAATTTCGCTTCACTGCCGAGCGGGGCATGGCCAGAAGCGGCGCAGTCCGCGCTGGTCCTACCGATCACGCTGCCGGGGCATCAGCTTCCGATGGCGCTGTTGGTGGCCGCCGTCAGCCCGCGCCGGGCGCTCGACGAGCCGTACCGCTATTTTTACGAACGGGTGGCCGGGCAACTCGCCGCCACGCTCGCCGGCGCACTGGCCTCCGAGGAAGAGCGCAAACGCGCCGATGCCGAGGCCGCCGTGCGCGAGAGCGAGCAGCGCTTCGCACGGTTCATGCGGCACCTCCCCGGCCTCGCCTGGATCAAGGACCTCCAGGGGCGGTACGTCTATGCCAACGAGGCCACCGAGAAAGCCTTCTGCTCGCCCCGGGAGAGCCTCTCCGGTAAAACCGACGAGGAACTCTTCCCCGCGGACACCGCCGCCGAGTTCCGGGAAAACGACCGGTGTGCCTTGGCCGCCCCGGCGGGCCTCCTGACCGAGGATGCCTTGGAGCACAAGGATGGTTTCCTGCATCATTCCATCGTGAGCAAGTTTCCCATCCTGGGTTGCGACGGCCAGCCCAGCTTCGTAGGCGGAATGGCGATCGACATCAGCGAGCGCAAACAGATGGAAGAGGCGTTGACAGAGGCCAACCGGCGCAAAGATGAGTTCCTGGCCATGCTCGCGCACGAGCTGCGCACCCCACTCGCCCCGATCCGCAACGCCGCGCAAGTGCTCAAGCTCGTCGGGCCGCTTGAGCCAAAGCAGGAGTGGGCGCGCGAGGTCATCGAGCGCCAGACCCAGCACCTAATGCGGCTCGTGGACGATCTGCTCGACGTGTCACGCATCACGCGCGGCAGGGCCATCCTCCAACGCGAGTCGCTCGAGCTCTCCGCGGTCATCAACCGCGCGCTCGAGACCAGCCGCCCGCTCGTCGACGCGCGCCGCCAGCAACTGAGCGTCTCGCTCCCGCCGGAGCCGGTGCGACTGGAAGGCGACCTGGCGCGCCTCGTGCGGGTCGTGGCGAACCTCTTGAACAACGCGGCGAAGTACACCAACGAAGGCGGACAGATCCGGCTCGAAGCCGTGCGGGAAGGCGATGAGGCCATCATCCGCGTCCGCGACAACGGGATGGGGCTGCCCGCCGCATTGCTGCCGCACGTCTTCGACCTCTTCACCCAAGCAGATGGCTCGCTCGACCGCTCGCAAGGCGGCTTAGGGATCGGGCTGACGCTCGTGCGCCGCCTGATCGAGATGCACGACGGGAAAGTGGAAGCCAAAAGCGATGGACCGGGACGGGGCAGCGAATTCGTGGTGCGGCTACCGGCGCTTGGTTCAAGCTGCGCGACGGGCGTGGATGAATCGCCAGGCGAGCACGCGCAGCCCGCCCGCCATGCGCTCAAGATCCTGCTGGTGGAAGACAACCTGGACTCGGCTGAAGGCATGGCCCTGCTGCTGCGGTTCGACGGCCACGAAGTACGGATGGCGCACGACGGGCCGTCGGCCTTGGAAGCGGCCCGCGTGTTCGAGCCGCAGGCCGTGCTGCTCGACCTCGGCTTGCCGGGGATGAGCGGCTATGAGGTGGCCCAACGCCTGCGCGAGCAGCCAGCCTCCCGGCAGACGCCACTCATTGCCCTGACCGGCTACGGGCAGGAAGAGGCTCGGCGTCGCGCCAAAGAGGCCGGTTTCGATTACCACCTCGTCAAGCCGGTCGAGCCGGAGGCGCTGGGGGCGTTGCTCGGTTCCCTGCGTTTGGCTAGACGCACGGAATAAGGAGGGGACCTGTCCGAGCGCAGTTCCCTATTCCCCGGTAGCCAAAGATGAATTGGAATGCGAGAGATAAAATCATGATCGTGGCGCCGACTGCCCGGAGCGTCGTGGCCGAACCGTTAACGTTATCGCCCTCTTCGGAGCATCAGTTTGTAAACCGCGCTAACCCACACCACGCCTAAAAACAAGCCTGCTAGCGTATCCGATGGAAAGTGCACCTGCAGATAAACCCGCGACACGGCCACGCACGTCACCAGCAACACCGCCGTGTAGGCGACGGGGAATTTCCAATCGGGTGATGTCCGGCGCACCACCAGGAATACGCATAGGAAAAATGCTGTCGCCTGAGTGACATGCGCGCTCGGAAATGAATACGAGACGGGGATCTCGATTAAGGGCTGGTAAAGCTCGGGCCGTGGCCTCGCTAAGATCTGCTTGCTGATGTGGGCTAGCAGCGTTGCCCCGCTCAGCCCTACCGTCAGCAGAATGGCCTCAAATCGATACCGGCGATACGCCAGCAGGCAGACGAGCGCGATGCCGCTCGGAATGAGAACATATAAGGACCCCAGCCAGGTAATGCCACGAAACAACTGGTCGAGGATGTCGGAACGATAGGCCGCAGCGCCGGAAAGCAGCGCCGTATCAAACGCACAAAAACTAGACCAACGCATCTGGAATGCGATTAACTATTAAGGAAGCTCTGAACAAGTCTCAGAGGTTGTGAAAAATCGTTGGGAGCGAAGGGAGGTCGCGTTTCGCCGGAGCGCAAGCCCCGCAGGAGCGAGTCTCAAGGATGAGACGAGCGACCGGAGTGTATCGTGAAATACATGGGGATCCCGAGCACCGTCGAAATGCGAGATCCAGAGCGCAGCAGATTTTTTCACAAGCTCTGAGCGAGGGGGTCCTGGATCAGCCGAAGATCAATCGGAATACGAGAGCCAAAAGCACCACTGCGAGTATCCCCAGAACGAGTACCATGAGGATCAGCGGCACTAAAAACAGGCGCCGGAGGTGACCCGGCGATCGACGGCGCGGGCCTGCGTGAGCCGTATGAGCGCGCAGCAGCGACAGATTCTTGAGATTGGCCTTCCAGACGATATCGAACAGATCCCCCACGATCGGTATCGCGCCGACCACGGTTTCAATGGCGACGTTTCCCACCATACGCAGGACCGTCGTGACCGGTGCCCCAAGGCGGGCAGCCTCGAAGATAAGGTAGGCCGAAAGCGCCGCCCCGGTGGCATCGCCTATCCCGGGAATGAATCCCAGAATGCTGTCCAGGCCGATGCGAAAGCGGGTCCCGGGGATCTGAAAGGCGCTGTCCAGTAGCTGACCCAGCCTTTCGAGCCGTTGCAGAGACGCCGCTTCGGGGGTGACTTCGACGCCATTCGTAAGCGAGCTTGGCATGCTTGCCGCTCCTCTCGATCGTTTCTCAGCGCGCTAAGACATCGTAGACCTCCACCTGCATAAAGGGTGAGCGGATCACAGTATGCCATGATCCAATTGTGGGCACTTCGAAAAATTCCATCCCTGGAACTTTTCGAATCGCAAAGCAAAAAATGCGATTTTTGCTTTGCTTCATTTTTCAAACAGTGCCTTGTTTGAAAAATGTGCGACATATCCCTATACCGCCGGGCACTTCGAATTAATCGAAGTGCCCTTGCGTTCGAACCGATCGAGCTTCACGCCGGAGGCCGTCTCTTTAGCGTACTCAGCCGTCTCGCGTTCGCCGTTGCCCGGGAATGCACGGGCCGCAGCCCTTTCTGCGCGCCGCGGGCTATTGAGGAGGCGAGCTGACCAGAGCGGACCAGGGCGGCGTCGGCAAGCGCCGTTTGGCGCCGCAGCGCCTTCGCCGCCGAACGGCTTTCGATCGGGGACATCGCGGCGCTCATACCGGCCAACACCTGCTCGAACCCGAGCCTACCCCAGCGCAGATGGATCACGAGCATTTCCCTGGCCATTGCCCGTGCCGATTCGGCGGCGGCTGCGATCTTCTCCTCCCCCATACGGGTGAATTCGCGCCGGTCGCGTGCCGATGGCTGCACACCGGCACGGGCGAGCCGCCGTGTTCGATGACCGATCACCTGTGCGGACGCCGTCAGCATCTCGCTGGTCTGCCGCGCCAGGTCGAACCAGGGCGTCCATGACGGGGTCAGGGTGTTCTTGCGGCGAGTAGTGGCTCGCTTCTTTTTCATGCGTCGGCTCCTTGATAGGGGGGTGAATGGGCTCGGGCGACAGGCACCCAGCCTTCCGGTGTGTGTCTGAAATGCTCGGCGCTCGGCGCGATGAACCTCACGCGCTCGGGGTCCCAGGTGAAGCGTCTGACGTCGATGTGCGGGCGCTCGATGCGCAGCACGTTGAAGGAATTGCGTTCACCCCGCACGCGCGTAGAGGTGGCGGTGCCCGCGTTGAGCGCCAGCGCGCTATAGCCTCCGATGCGATAGCGCTCGGCCGTGTGCCCAAGGTGGCTGAGATGAAGATGCCCCGCAAGCAACACATCAACGCGGCAACGAGCGAGCGCAGCCAGCGCCCGTGGCGCACGCCCGGCCCGCTCGCCTCCCCTTTCAGGCGCATGGAGCGGATGATGAGTGACGAGGATCTTGGTGATCCCGTCTCCATGAGCCGCTAGGCGCTCGCGTATACTAGCGATCTGTTCTTCGTTAATGCGCCCATGCTTGATCGTCAGTGCGCGCGCGGTGTTGATGCCGAGGACCGCGATCTCCTCATCACCATGAAACGGCGCGAGGTCGTCGCTGATATAGCGGCGGTAGTTGGCAAGCGGGCGCAAGAAGCGCGCAAAGAGATTGTACAGCGGCACATCATGATTGCCCGGTACGACGATCCACGGCGCGCAGAGGGCCTCTAGAAACGCCCTCGCCGCTTTGAACTGCCCGCTTCGCGCGCGCTGGGTCAGATCACCCGAGACCACCACGAGATCAGGCCGGATCGCTTTCGCGGTCTCAATGAGAGGATCGACAATCGCGTCATCGATATGCCCAAAATGCAAATCTGACAGATGAACGATAGTGCGCATGGGAAAGCGGCGTCAGGTATCGCCCGTCACCGGCGCTTGCTTCGGGACCAGTACGCGCAGTGCGCCCGGGCGAAGGCGGTAGTGCAGCGGCGTGCGCATCACCGTGACTTCACCGTCGGTTGCCACGTGCACACGTGAGCGCTTGGTCTCAATGAAGGCCTCCACGGTGCACAGCCCATCAAAATCCTTCTCATACCGCAACCTGCCGGAGAGCGCCCGCAGCGCAAAGCGCAGGAGACCCAGGCGTCCCGAGCGGCGCGCCATATACAGGCATAGCTTCCCCGCATCGAGGCGCGCCCGTCCGCCGACGTTGAATCCTTCGATCGCATATTCGTTGTTACCGATGAAGATAAACGGCGTGCGTCGCACAGACTCGTCGTGATCGGTGCTCACGCGCACACCGAGGAACGGGTAGCGGCGCAGCACGCTCAGCACCGCCCAGAGAAACGCGGGCCACTTGCCGTGCCCCAGGCGCTCTTGCAGTTTCTCGCGGTGACGCACGATCTTGGGATAGAGGCCGAGGCCCGAATTGTTGAGAAAGATGCGGCCATTGACCTCACCGACATCCACCGGCACCACCGTACCCGCCACGAGGATGCGCAGGGCGCCCTCCAGATCGAGCGGGATCGCGAGATCCTTGGCGAAGTGGTTGAGGGTGCCGAGCGGTAACACCCCGAGCGTGCGCTCGGTGTCAACGAGCACGGATGCCACGGCATTGATGGTCCCATCCCCACCGCCCGCGATCACCGGGTCCGCCCCCTCGCGCACCGCCCGTCGCGTGAGCTCCACGATCTCCTCCCCGCTGCGGGCGGTCAAAAGGCGCACCTCCCTGCCGCGGGTGTGGAAGGCCTCGGCGATCCTTTCCTGCATCTCTGCCGGGGTGCTCCCACCGGCGGCTTCATTCATGATGATCGCGACGCGCGAGCTCATGCTAAGCCCATCTCATAGGCAGCGCTGCTGACTGTCTGATGGACAAATCTCAGTTTTTCGAGCGCAAGGGGCGAGAGCACGAAGGGGTACATGTCTGGGTGGCCCATGCTGCGGTTGATGCTGTTGATGGCATAGGTCAGCGGCAGCCAGCTCGCGATCATTGCCTCTAATGAAGGCGGTCGGTAGCCCGTCACGCCGCCCGGTGTGGCTACCGATGCGCCCCCGGCGGGAGTCACTACCCGCAGCGAGAATTGCCGGGCCGTCTCCAAGGTATCGGCGATGTGCAGGTAATGCGCCCAACTCTCCGCCCAGTCTTCCCAAGGGTGGACGCTGGCGTAGGCGCTGACGAAGCGCATCTGCCAGTCCGCCGGCGGCCCGTCACGATGGTGGGCCTGTAAGGCCTGGTCATAGTCGGCCCGCTCGTCCCCGAAGAGCCCGCGGAAAGGCTCGATCAGATCGCTTGGACGAACCAGACGCTCCCAGTAATAGTGCCCGCTCTCGTGCCGGAGGTGCCCGAGCAGGGTTCGATAACGCTCGTTCATGTCGAGACGCCGGCGTTCGCGTACCGCGTCGTCGGCCTCAGCGATGTTGATGGTGATAAGCCCCTGGACGTGTCCGGTCATTACCGCGTTGTTCTCCTGGAAATCGCGGTCTGGATCAGCGAGAAACGCAAACGCAAGCCCCCGCTCCGGGTCTTCCTGCTTGTCCGGAAGCGGCAGGGCGAGCGCCATCAAGCTATAGACCAACCGCCGCTTCGCCACCTCCAGCCGCTGCCAGCGGAGGCGATTTTCGGGATGCGAGAGATCGGGAATGGTCTGGTTGAGCCGGCAGGCGAGACAGAACGTCGCGCTGTCCTCGGTGGGCAGCATCCAATTGCACACCTGCTCTTGGCTGTAATTGAGGCACATCGTATAATGCCTCCTGCCGGCCTCCGGCGCGAGCGCCCGCCATTCGCCATCTCCCGCCGGCTCGAGGGCACTGACGACCCCCACATCCGACAGGTAGCCGAGCACATGGCCGCAGCCGACGCACTGGGCGTTCTCGAAGAAGATCAGTTGACTGCAGACGGAACAGTTGAAGACCTTCGTGGCCGGTGTCCCTCGCAACGTTGTTTTTCTCGTGGTGGCGCGATTAGATAGTCGCGTACGAATACCCGCCGGCGCCACTCTGAATCCAGATCCAAACCGTAGTCACACCGCCCGCCTTTCAGTCGCAGCCACGCAGGAGGAATATGAGGACAAATGCGTTAACCCTCCTTCAGCACGCGTATCAAGTCGATAATGGCGTTGTTCGCCCGGGAGACATAGGAGGAGAGATTGAGTGAATGGTTGGCCACCATGCTAAAGTCACCCCCATTCAACACCATTGGGCTCCACAACGGGTCTTGAGCGCTCTCAAGCTCGCTGACGAGCTGAGCCAGTATCGTTTCTGCATTTTTGTCGGCGAGAACGTCGGCGAAATCGTATTGCAAGGCCTTTAGTATGTGGGCGAGTGCCCAAATGGAGCCCCGCGCTTCGTAGAACACATCATCCACTTGCAGCCAAGGGGTTTTGATTCGGGTGGCCTCGCCCGTTTTTGCCTCCTCGCTGGCGCGTTCCCCAGCCAGATCCATATCAAGCCGTCTCTGACCTACAGCGGCGCTCAAACGCATGGCGAGACTCCCCAGACGTTGTCCCACGATAGTTAAATACTCTTGCAGATTGTCCGCGCGCGCATAGAACCGCCCGTCGGTTTTCTTCTCGTCCGTTAATCGCTGCATGTAGTGGCGTAAGTGCTTGACGCCATCGCGATACATCGATTCCGTGGTAGGAAAGATCCAGGATTCGGAGTCGAAGTGGAATTTTGGATCGGCCTCCATAAGGTCTTTGTCCTCGACGGACTGGGTACGGGACCTTGAGAAATAGTTTCGCATGCTGCGCGAGAGGTCGCGCAGTTGCACCAGGGCACCAAATTCCCAATTTGGGACGTTATCCAAAAAGACCGACGGTGGCATCACATCATTGCTCAGATAACCACCGCGTTTGTCCAACAAGGTCTCAACGACATGCACCCCCGTGGCGGTCGTCATATACCCTGTTACAGGTTTTGTGCTCTGTCCCTCCTGCGAGGCGATGCTCCGTACGTCGACCAAGCGCGGTTCATAACTCCAGTACCACGCGAGCGTGCACATGAGGATCACGCCCGTCACTACTGCCAGGCCAGCAAGCCAGGGAAGGCTCTTCTCTTTCCACGTTCGTGGATTGTAGACGTGGGCTACGTATCTGGCCCCGGCCTTCGATCTATCTTTGAGTACGGTTGCAGCGCACATTGGGATTTTCTCCAAGCATTAAAAACTCCTTTTGACCCTAAAAAGCGTTAAAAAAAATGGCTCCTCAGCAAAATTTGTGGGTAGTTTTCTACTTGATAGACCCCATGGAGTTAAGGGCGTCTGAGGAAAACAACGATTCTGACGCAAGTCCTACAGGCTCTGGCTGTGGATATATGGA
>JBOIEG010000383.1:0-3554 GCA_050740915.1 Gammaproteobacteria bacterium
CCCCCTGTCTCCAGCGGCGTGCGTTCAGCCGGCTGCAACTTGATCGCCACGCGGGTGGTCGGCATGAGCGAGACCATAGCAATCACTGGAAAGTCTGTAAAGTTATTTAAGGGACACTACACTAGCCTTCCCCCTGGCAGGGGGAAGGAATATGAGGGGATCTCTGAGTTGGTGAGCGCCAGCATCAGCGGTAGACGGGACCGGCGGACATTGATCCCCCCTGTATTTCACAAGGGCCGAGTATTGCGGCACAATGACTACGCGTTGCACAGACTGGAGATTTCGAACGCTGGGATCTTGCGCCTCTGCTTGCCTTGGGTCTAACGGTCCCATTATAAATAGACTAACCCAGGGATGTAATCGCATAATGTCCCGACGTCACTGTTCGGTAACGGTAGGTGACAATGTGTGACTTCGTGAAACAGAGCCGCACGCACCGAGAGACACCCGTGTCAACTATGCTGAGCATTTCACCGCACATACTGGTCGTCGACGATGAACCGGATGTCCGGGAATTGATCCAAACCTACCTCGCGCAAGAGGGCTATCGGGTCAGCGCCGCCGGGGATGGCGAGGCCTTGCGCCGCGTGTTGGCCGACAACACGGTGGATCTGGTCCTTTTGGATCTTGGCTTGCCGGGGGAGGACGGGCTCTCCCTCACGCGCTATTTGCGCGAGCATTCCGAGGTCGGGGTGATTATCGTGACCGGTAAAGGGCAGACCGTGGATCGGATCATCGGTCTTGAGATCGGTGCAGACGACTACCTTGCGAAACCCTTCGACCTGCGCGAGCTGCTGGCGCGCGTGCGCAGCGTGCTTCGGCGTGCCCGTGGGGCCGCGCCGAAGGAGACGGGCAAGGACAAACACGCCTTGCGTTTTGCGGGATGGTGGCTCGATCTCGCGAGCCGCCGGCTGTTCGCGCCCGAGGGCGAAGAAGTCCCCCTGACCACGGGCGAGTTCAATTTACTCTCGGTCTTCGTGCAGCATCCGAATCGCGTGCTCTCCCGCGACCAGCTGCTGGAGCTTACCCATCACCGCGAGGCGGGGGCCTTCGACCGCAGCATCGATGTGCAGGTTGGGCGCCTACGCCGGAAGATCGAGCCAGACCCGGAACGGCCCGTGGTCATTCAATCGGTGCGCGCGGCCGGTTACCTCTTCACGCCGTCCGTAGAACGCCAATAGGCCCAAAACCAAGCTGGGTGGCGGTCGAGAGCCCGAAGCAAGCTCTGAAGGCTTGGATCCGGAGCTCAGCCGGGCGGAAAACCGCCGGCCAAAGCCATGCGCACGAGCTGCGATAGACTGTGCGCCTTAAGCTTTTCCATGATCTGGGCCCTATGGATCTCAACCGTTCGAGGACTGATCCCAAGCTCGCGCGCGATGGCCTTGTTGGTCTCGCCACGAACCACGCGCTCGAACACCTCGCGTTGGCGCTTGGTCAAGCTCTGGATGCGGTCATTTACCTCACCCCCCGCGATCGTTTCGCGCCCCTTCGACTCCAGGGCCCTGTGTATACTGCTGATCAGAGCTTCGGGCGTGAACGGGTTTTCCAGGAAGTCGACGGCCCCCGCCTTGATCGCGGCTACCGCCATTTTGATGTCGCCATGTCCGCTCATGAAAATGATGGGGATGTGGGCACCGCGCTTTGTGAGCTCTGCTTGAAGCTCCAATCCCGTCATCTGCGGCATTTTGACATCGAGCAATAGACAACCGTTGTCCGCTCTGGGGTCGCGCAAAAAGGCTTCAGCCGAAGGGTAGGTGGTTACGATCGCCCCACTGCACTCGAGCAAAACGCGCAACGAACTCCGTACAGAGAGGTCATCGTCGACAACGAAAACCTTGGATTCGTTCATGGGCGGACGGAAGTGCAAACAACGAACGACTAATTTATCCCTATACTCGCAGGGGATCAAACTGCCGAGAGGCGCGTGGATCGGTAACCCACCCATCGCTGACATTGTTTGAGTGGTGGGCGCGCTGGTGTCCCGCGCTCGCCGGGTGCGCTGTATTGAATCAAGGGTACTTGGAAACCTTTGAAAAATGTGCGGCCTATCCCTGCCGTGGGCACGTCATTTAATTGAAGTGCCCTCAAGGGGTTTAGCGAAAAAGGCGATTTTCTAAGCGCCGCCATCGAGCTATGATACCGCGCATAGCAGAGCTAGAGAGCGTGTGAAAAATCGTTGCGAGCGAAGGGAGGTCGCATTTCGCCGGAGCGCAGGAGCGTTTCGCCGGGAACGAAACGGCGCGCACGCCCCGAAGGGGTGAGTCCCAAGGATGGGACGAGCAACCGCAGTGTATATTGAAATACCTGGGGATCCCGAGCACCGCCGGAACGCGAGATCCCGAGCGCAGTAGGTTTTTTCACAAACTCTGAGCCCGGCCGAAAGGCTGCATGCTGGCTACGAACTGCAAACCTTCAAGAAGCGCTGCTCGTAGGCACATCGCAAACAGAAGCGGCGACGAGCGGTATCCTCTTCATCCTTGCGTAACCGAAGTTACAGACTGCGGTGCGGCAAATTGTTGCAGCAGGGCTGTACTTGCGCGCGGCGTTGCGGATGGGGTGCGACAATTTGTCGCATTTACTTTCGTGATCACAGTGATATCCTAAAAAATCCAGCCCATGGATAAAAACAACAATGACATTCGGGAGGAACACTAACCATGCATCGTGAACAGTCCCTCAAAGCCACTCTCTGGAGCGGCTGCTTGTCTGTATTCGGTCTTGTGCTTTATTCGACCACGCTGCTCGCGGCTGAAGGCGGGGACGTAGATCCGCCTTCTGCTGAAGTGAAGACGGAGGACGAAGCGGTGACGCTGCCGGAGATGACAGTGACGGCCACGCCGGGGCGGGAGACGGGTTACAGAGTTCCCAATGCCGCCGTCACCAGCAAAACCGACACGCCTGTTTTCGATTCGCCGTTCTCCCTACAGGTGGTTCCAGAACAGGTATTCAAGGATCAGCGCTCGACGACGATTAAAGACGCGCTGGAAAACGTGAGCGGTGTTCGATCCCACAGTAATGATGTGGAAGGCTACGTCTACAACATCCGTGGCTTTCGGGTGCTTAACGTATTTCGCAATAGCTTATTGTTTTCGCCTGGGATCGGGACGGTGTTTGAAACAGCGAATCTGCAAAGCATCGAGGTGCTCAAAGGTCCGGGATCGATTTTGTTCGGCCGCAATGACCCAGGCGGCGTCATCAACATGGTGACCAAGCGGCCTTTAGATGCCCCCTACTACAGCCTCGAACAAGAATTTGGCTCGTATCAGCATTACCGCACGATCTGGGATGCCACAGGACCGCTGAGCCAGGACGCAGCATTCTCCTATCGCTTGTCGGGGGCCTATCAGGATAGCGATTCGTTTCGGGATTTTCAGGAGCAGCAACGGTTATTTATCAGCCCGGCCTTTCTCTGGCGGCCCACTGCGGCAACTGAGAGTTTGTGAAAAAACCGTCGCGAGCGAAGGAAGGTCGCGTTCCGCCGGAGCGCAGGAACCGCAGTGTATATTGAAATACATGAGGATTCCGAGCACCGCCGGAACGCGAGATCCCGAGCG
>JBOIEG010000384.1:0-3103 GCA_050740915.1 Gammaproteobacteria bacterium
CCCCATGTCTCCAGCGGCGTGCGTTCAGCCGGCTGCAACTTGATCGCCACACTGGTGTTCGGCATGAGCGAGACCATAGCAATCACTGGAAAGTCTGTAAAGTTATTTAAGGGACACTACACTAGCAGAGCATTACCAAAAGAGAAACATCGGACAGTATCGGCAGATGCAGTTCAACGGCCATATGCCCACCTTTCGCGTGGTGGAAGGGATATCGAAGCTCAGCCACGCGGACAGGATCGCGAAAAAAATCGGATTTTCCCGCGAGGACATCGAACGCTACCTTAAACGACAGGGCTATCTGTGAGGTCGCTCGTAGACCTCTTCAAGTCTCATTTTCCTCAGAGCTTGTGAAAAAATCGTCGCGAGCGAAGGGAGGTCGCATTCCGCCGGAGCGCAGGTAGGGAGCTTTGAGGCTGGAGGTTTGAGGAGTCCAGTCTCCAGTCTCCAGTCTCCAGTCTCCAGTCTCCAGTCTCCAGTCTCCGAGCACAGCCGGAACACGAGATCCCGAGCGCAGCAGATTTTTTCACAAGCTCTCACCTTGACCAAGCCGATTGCGATTGTCTGCAACATTGCCGGGCGAGGGTGATGATGTCGTGAAAAAGGAGCGTGGGGTCTAAAAAATCCGCACTGTAAATATTGCGGATGACCTTGCGTTCGTCTATCAAGAACACGCGCAGCAGGTGCGAATAAGTGCCGGTGAACGTGCCGTTCGTATCGTAGGCCTTCTGGCGAGTCTGGCGATAGCCATTGAGAATGGGTTGCAGCGCGGCCTCGGAGTCCACGGTCAGAAACTGCCAGTCGGCGCCCTCTGGCGCAAAGCGCACCCCATACCCGCGCATCACCGCGGGAGTGTCGTGCGCGGGATCGAAGCTGAGGCTGATAAGCCGGACCCGTTGCGATAGCGCCGGGTCCTCATCCACCCTGCGCCTAAGCTGCGCAAGGACTGCGCTCGCTAAGGGGCAGCCCCGCGCATCGCTGCACTGGGTATAGATGAAGCTCAGGATCACGATCTTGCCAGAAAAGACCCGGTGCAGCGTGCTGGCACGCCCCTCCGACGTGAGCACCACGCCGTCCGCCGCCGGCTGCAGTGGGGGTAGCGCATAAGTGCCTGGAGCTGGGAAGCCGAAGTCAGGGTTGTTCGGCTTCCCGGCCCGGCCGCTGTCCATGGCCACAGCGAGCCCGGCGATGAGGATCACCCGCAGCGCTTTCATGGAGACGGTGCCTTCGCTTAGGACAGCTCAGGGCGATGTTGCCGCGACCTGGGTGGCGTGGGACTCGGGTGCCTGCGCGTACAATGCGTGAGCGCCGAAGCGCATGATGTGCGGCCGTCCGAGCTTCTCGGCGGTGAAGTCGATCGCGAGCCGCTCGGTAAGCTCGGTGCCATCCCAGGCATAGGCCTTGAAGAACTGTTCGTTCTCCTCACCTTTCTTATCCCAGTTCGCCAGCAGCGAGCTGGTAAAGTAGAGGCGCTTGCCGTCCCAGCTCTGAGAAACCATGTTGAGCTGCTTGCCGATCCTCTTCTGGTATCGGAGCTTGGGATGGAAGGGATCGCGCACATCGTAGAGCCGGGTCATGCCGTCCATGAAGGTGTCGACCCAGAGAGAGTCGTCTTCGGAGCTGAGCGAGATGTCGACCGGAAGCGGCACTTTATTGGGATCTCCGATATCGGCAACGGATTGGGCCTGCCAGTCGCCGCCTGCGTCCTCGTGGATCAGCCAGATCTTCGAGGTGAGCGCGGTGGAGGTAAAGCAATAGTTGTGGTTTGCGCCCCAGGCACAACGCAGCTCAAGTGGCGCCCCGGGCACGTCCAAGATCTTGCGCGGCTTGCGGGCGTGCAGGTTCCAGAGGACGAGCGTGTTGCCGAAGTGCTTCATCGCCCCCTGATCCTTTAACAGCTTTCCCAAGTCCATCATGTAGTTGGACCAACCGGTGAAGGAGGAGCTTACCATCATGTTCCGCCGCGGCAGCGCACGCACGTCGTAGCCATAGCCATCGGCGTAGCGGCCCGACTTCATCGCCCCCTGGAGATCGCCGTCGGTCGGTATCCAGTAGGTCTCCACGTAGTCGCCGTCATTGGTGTACTCCACCATGGCCGTGCGACCGCCACGGTCCTTGTTGTTGGAGAGGCCGGTGATCAGCATTCGCCCGGCAAGGGCGTAGAACGTATGGGGACCGACCACACCGCCGCTCCTCGATACGAAGTCCTCAATCGTCTTCGTAAGCCTGGGTTTTCCGGGCTCAGAGTGGATATCGAAGACGAAGACCCTGCTGTTGTCGAGCCCACCCGCCCAGAAGTGCATGCGGTCATCGGTGAAACCGCCGTGGTGCGCCTCGTTGCGGCCGCCGACGGAGAGCGTGTGCACCACCCTACCGTACGTTCCGGACTCCGGGTTGACGTCGATGGTCACGAGTTTGTCCTGCCCATCTCCGACGCCCTCCTGCCCGAGGGTCCAGACATAGACGTAATCCTCCTGTCCCACGATCTTGGCCATATAGGGCGACATGCAGGTCTCGTCGGCCGCCGCCATCGCGTGCCAGCCAAGGCCGGCGGCCAGGAATACGGCCCCCATGACAGAAAACGATTTACCCACGGTGACTACCTCCTCTGTTGTGTTGTGTTAACGGGTGGACTTGTTTGCATGTCCTATCAGGGGCAGGGTTGAGGAACGCGGGTCAGCCCGTAAAGTACCTCACCACCACCCCGTGTTTCCTGGCCGCACTCGCAAGGATCCCATCGGCGCTCACAAGCCGCGCATTGGAGGTATGCGCAAGCGCGAAGTGCAAGGCATCCAGGGTACGTAAAGGAACCCTGCGCTCGATCAGCCCGTCGCGCGCCTGCCTGTAATGCGCTGGGGTCAACCCCAACACTTGGTAGCAGCTGCTCGCGATGTCTTGTCTAGCCTCACTTTACCAGATCCTCTAGAGGCGCATGTGTTAGTCATGAGAGGCTGTGAAAAACCCCCTGGGACAGGGGAATGATGAGAAGGGAGCTGGTAAAATAGCGAGAACACAACTGAAGCAACGGTATCCCTCATGGCAGACGAAGCATCCAGGGCTTTATTTGAACAAGAACCAGATCTCGCAAGACAAGGGACGCTAC
>JBOIEG010000385.1:0-4051 GCA_050740915.1 Gammaproteobacteria bacterium
TTGTCCATATATCCACAGCCAGAGCCTGTAGGACTTGCGTCAGAATCGTTGTTTTCCTCAGACGCCCTTAACTCCATAGGGTCTATCAAGTAGAAAACTACCCACAAATTTTGCTGAGGAGCCAAAAATTATAGTTTATTCTTAGACTTAACGATCTTGGTGCATACAGTGCAGATCATCTTATGGGGCAAAGGACGCTAGGGCATCGATTCATTCGAGGTTGATGGCTGCCATTCTCACAGGAGATCATTCTGGCTCAAGATCTCGCTCATGGGAGCGAAGGAAAAATCGTCGATCAGCTTCACCAGCCGGGCAAGGCACTTGTCCAGATTGAGATAATGCCTGAACCGTGACAGTGCGTTGGCGTTTCGGATCCTCGGTTGGCCCGGGTCCAGCTCCCAGGGATGGAGGTAAAACACGAAAGGATCTCCGTTGCGATTGAGTTGGCCTAACGCCCATTTTGTGAAGCGATAGGGAAACAAGCGAAAATAACCGCCTCCGGCGACCAGCACGTTAAAGCCCCCAAGCGATAGAACCGAGAGCGGATACTCAATGAGGCTATTGCCGTTTATTGTTTTGAAACTGTGTGGTGTTGTTTTAGCGTCGGGGATCCCGTACTTATCATGGCGCACGGGAAAAATGCTAGAGTCATAGCGGAATCCTTGCTCTGCGAGGATAGCCAGTGCCCAGAGTGAGCTTTTTGTAATCGAGTAGGTGGCGGCGCGATAACCAATGACCGGTTGTTGTGCCAAATCCTCCAGGATCTCCTTGCTTTCTTTTGTCTCGGAACGAAATTCCTGTGGTGTTTGGGTGTAAACCAACCTGTGGCTTAAGCCGTGGGAGGCCACCTCGTGTCCCTGTTGGACGATCTCTTTAATCAGCGCCGGAAAACGCTTGGCAACCCAGCCTAACACAAAGAACGTCGCCTTAACGTTCTTGTTGCCGAGAAGTTCCAGCATTAGCAGCGTATTTTTCTCGACCCGACTTGGATAGTTCGGCCATTTCTGTTTGTCGATAACGGCAGAAAAAGCCTCCACTTGAAAATAATCCTCGACGTCGATCGTGAGAGCGTTTCGCAATGTGTTCCCCTCCGGTTTCGGGCTAATGACCAAGCGTTGACGTTTAGTGATCCGCGTGCGTCAAAAGGTGAAGTGATCTGAACCCACACGGGGTCATCACAGGCAATTATTGAACACAGGATCCATGCCAAAAACACTTAGCTCTTCCTCCTTGAGGCCCTGGTGCTCGTGCGCCACTGGGTTCATCAAAAATAGATAATTCAGACACAGAAGATTATTATTCATGCTGTAAGAGCACCCTTTGACGAAACGCGGAGGGAATTACTCAGCGCCGGTTCGCAGGGCAAGGGGAGATCTGCTATTAGCTAAGAGAGGTAGTGACATTACGGGAGGCAGAAATGGCACGTATATCGCCATTTTTCAGCACATTGTTAGCAGGATTTTTTGGATTGCTACTTGGCTGTGCGGTGAAAAAACCTGCGCCAGGAGACCAATCGATTTCCAAGTTAGCTTACGAATACATCGTTGGCCCTGGTGATCAACTCAGTATTTTCGTCTGGCAGAATCCGGATATATCAAACAGCGTGCCTGTCAGGCCGGATGGAAAAGTGTCGATGCCGCTGGTCGAGGACTTGGTGGCCTCGGGAAAGACGCCCAATCAGCTCGCGCGCGAGATAGAGGAGGTGCTGGCGGAATATATTAAAGACCCGCTCGTGACGGTGACGGTTGTCGGATTTGTCGGAGAAGCGACCGAGCAGGTTCGAGTGGTCGGGGAAGCAGCGAAACCCTTGGCCTTGCCTTATCGGACTGACATGACCTTGCTTGATGTCATGATCGCTGTCGGGGGACTGACGGAATTCGCGGCAGCTAACCGGGCGACTCTAATACGCTCCTCGAGCAGTGGACAAGAGCGGATAACAATTAGGCTAGAAGACTTAATGAAGGACGGCGACATTAGCGCGAATCTGAAGATGATGCCAGGGGATGTACTACTGATCCCGGAATCGTGGTTTTAGCTGTTTCTGTTGTTTGACGATGGTTAACTCTAGGCGCTAAATATCATGCAAGAGATAATGGAGCTTCTAAAAGATCACCTTAGGATGGTGCGCCGCTACCGGTGGGTAAGCCTTGCTTGGCACGGTGGTGGTTTGTAGCGCAGGTTGGCTCGCAGTGACCGTGCTGCCTAATCAGTACGAGGTTGCCGGGAAGGTTTTTTTTAATACCCGCTCTGCGTTGAAGCCGCTGCTAAACGGTCTCGCCATTGACAGCTCGGTAGCCGAGAACTCGGCCAATATCCTGCTTACCACACTGCTTACCAGGCCTATGTTGGAGGAAGTAGCGCGCAAGGCAGCATTAACTGATAGAGCCATGAGTCCGGAAGACAGCGATAGCTTACTGGACAACTTAGCCAACAACATTAAGGTCTCCAAGACTGCCAGTGAAAACATTTACGATATCGCTTATTCGTCGCCCGATCCTAGAGTCGCGCACCGGGTGGTAGAGGCGGTGTTGAATATGTTTATCGAACATGTGCTTGGAGTGAGCAGGAGCGATACGGAGCAGACTAAGAAATTCCTGGATGAGCAGATAAAGCATTATGAAGCCAAGCTGGTGGCCGCGGAAAGGAAGTTGGAAGACTTCAAGCGTGAGCACAGAGGAATGATGCCGAGTGATGGAAGCGATTATTTCGGTCGCTTAGAGCAGACCCGCGAGGACTTGCGCAGGGCCAAGCTGGAATTGCAGGAAGCCACTAGAAAACGCGAACGATTAGGGAGCGGTCTGGCCACCACCAAGGCCTCATTAGCGTCCGTTGCACCCGTGGGGTCAACACCGCTCGATCTTCGCATTCAAAGCATGCAAAGCAAGCTCGACGAGATGTTACTGCAATACACGGAAAAACACCCCAGTGTTATTTCAACTCGACGCAAGATCGAGGAGCTCATAGACCTCAAGCACCGGGAGCCCAGTGCGAACACGACGGCGACGAGCGTCGGCACACGCGCCTTCCTGGACCCGGCGTACAGCGTCTTGGGTTTGGCATTTAGTAATGCAGAGGGTGAACTTGCAGCGGCGTCAGCTAGAGTACAAGAGTACACGCGACGGCTGGATGAGTTAAACAAGCGGGTAGATACGATCCCAAAAGTGGAGCTGAAGCTCGCCGGTCTTAATCGGGACTACGAGATCAATAAAAGGCGGTACGAAGCGCTGGTCGAAAGGCGCGAGACCGCCACTGTTTCCGAAAAAGCCGACCGCGCGGAAGAGACGCAGTTTGATATCGTCGACCCGCCCAGGATCCCGCTCTTGCCGACTGGCCCAGATCGTCCGCTGCTCACGAGCGCCGTATTGCTTGTCGGTATCGGTGTTGGTATCGGCCTGGCATTGCTCATGGCGTTGGCCAAACCGACCGTCTACAGCCGAAAGATGCTGAAATCCTTAACGGACTTACCGGTGCTGGGGAGCGTATCGCTGGTTTGTGGGCCTGTCGATAAAGCCAAGCACCGCTTAGCGACGGCGGGATTTCTGTTGGTTGGTGCCGGCTTGCTGAGCACGTATGGCACTTTAATAATCGCCCAACTCTCAAGAGTAGATCTGTTCACGAAGGTGGCAGAAGTCATTCTATGAACACGATAGAAAAGTTAGTCGATAAACTGGCCCAGGAGCTCGATGACCAATGGCAGGATGGTGTCGTAGATGATCCGGTCAGCGACACCTTAAGCAATCATCCTACTCCGGAGGATAAACCCAAGACGGTTGTTCGGCCGGGACAGTGGACAGGGCGGGCGAATCTCGCATCGAAAAAGTTCGATTTAGATTTTATTCGTTTAAAGGAGCGCGGGTTTGTCACACCCGACACCACCCACAGCAAACTTTTAGAGGAGTTACGCGTCGTCAAAAGACGATTGCTTGCTAGTGTAGTGTCCCTTAAATAACTTTACAGACTTTCCAGTGATTGCTATGGTCTCGCTCATGCCGAACACCAGTGTGGCGATCAAGTTGCAGCCGGCTGAACGCACGCCGCTGGAGACATGGGG
>JBOIEG010000386.1:0-1004 GCA_050740915.1 Gammaproteobacteria bacterium
CACGCCACCTTCGCGTGCGCACTCGACGCTAAGCGATGAACAAGAGCCGTGCAGACGCAAGGCCGGCTGAAGCCGTGATCGGTCCTGCAGCACGGGCGCTTGAAGCCCACATCGAGGCAGCCGTTGCACGGATCTTAAGCGGTAGACCCGAGCGCACGCCGCAGAACGGACTCCTCTTCTTGAGCAGCTGACAGGAGGCTATGCCCGCCCTGGTTCATCTCGATCCGGTGCTCGATCCCGTGGACTCCCGCGTCTTCGCCGTACTCTGGCTCTGGGCGAAACAGGAGGGCAAGGGAGCGACCGCCTTCCCTTCCTATCCCATCCTTCTTGCCCGCTGCAACGTCAAGTCCCGTGCCACCCTCGCCCGCTCCCTCGCCATCCTACGCATCACGCGCTGGGTGACCCTCTGCCGCCGGGTGCGCGATCAAAATGGCCGCAACCGCGGCAACATCTATGCGCTGCATGAAGAGCCTTTGGCATTGGCAAGCACGGTTTACCTCGATCCCAGCTATATGCCGTTCCTCCAGAGTGCCAGGGGCCATCGCCACGAGCGGGTGGCCGCCGTCGCTCAGGCGATGCTCGAGAGCCTGCAAGCCTCCATCGCGGCGGGAGAAGATGTACTTGGCGCCTTCCCCCCTCTCGCAGGCCGATCGGCGCCTGGAGGCTATAGCGGCCATCGCAGGCCAGGGAGAGGGAAGCTACTTCGGACTGCGGCAGGATTGTTTCCCGACTCTGACTTTGGCGAAAAAGCAGGCGCCGAGACGGCCCCGGGATCCAAGGGAAGCCCGTCAAAAAGTGAACTCTGGCCCAGTTCAAAAAATGAACTCTAACCGAGTTCAAAATCTGAACTCTGGTGCTAAGTCCTTGATAATCGACTCAGTTCAAAATATGAACTCTGCTCTATGTAGTAGTAGTAGTTTTATAAATAAAAAAGCTACTACTACATGCAGAGGTGGAGAAGATCGATCACCGAGCGCGCAAGCGCAACGTCCGCTCATCTTCCC
>JBOIEG010000387.1:0-6833 GCA_050740915.1 Gammaproteobacteria bacterium
GCGCTCGGGATCTCGCGTTCCGGCGGTGCTCGGAATCCTCATGTATTTCAATATACACTGCGGTTCCTGCGCTCCGGCGGAACGCGACCTTCCTTCGCTCGCGACGGTTTTTTCACAAACTCTCAGTGTTTCTTTCTGGAGCCCATGGCTATGCACAGAGCAGATGTTTTAGATGATCACCAGTTGGCGAATCGGGTATCTCGAGACCTTTCGCAACACGGATTCGATCACCAAGTAAGGGAATACGAGGGGCGCTTTGAGATCTGGGTAAGCGATGAGGCATGCTCACGCGAACGGGCCAACGCATCGAGGCTTTGCGCCAAGACCCAGAATACCCACCCTCCCCTTTCCCCAAGGAACCCCGGGATCGTAATGAGATGACGGCCCCAAGGCGTCGCCAGGCTCGAATTCTGCGCGGCTTCCAGTTTGCCCCTCTTACCTTATCGCTGGTGGCACTCAGCGTTTTGGTCTACGTGCTGAGCTTCACCCCATACCAGGAGGGCATTTTCTCTAATCTGCTTATTTCTAACCAAGCGTCTAATCGCCACCTGCCCGGAATCTCGCAAGGACAGCTCTGGCGACTAGTGACGCCTATTTTTCTGCACTTCCACCTCCTGCACATCCTGTTCAATATGTGTTGGCTATACCAGCTCGGCACCCTGATCGAGCACAAGGAGTCGACGCACCTGCTCCTATTTCAGGTTGCCAGCATCGCCGTGGGCTCTAACTTGGCCCAGTGGTGGATCAGTGGCCCGGGCTTCGGGGGAATGTCGGGTGTCGTCTACGGTCTATTCGGCTACCTTTGGATCCGCTCTCGGTACGATCCCTGGTCAGGCTACTATGTGCACTCGGGCGTCGTCTACCTCATGTTGGCATGGCTGGTACTGTGCTTTAGCGGTCTGCTCGGCCCCATCGCAAACGCCGCGCATGTAAGCGGTCTGGTCCTGGGGGGTGTATGGGCTTTAGCCGTAAGCAACCGCCCGCGGAAGCGGGCTCCGCGATAGGCGGTGGGGAGGCAAGGAGCTGGTTACGGGCTTGGTGCCCCGAGAGTGGGAGAGCTTGAGCCGAAACGGCTCCCTACATAGCCGAAACCATTCCGCTGCCAAATCTACCTCAATCCGTGTAATCTTCCCCCCGGAGTTCCTCGCCCGCGGCGTGACAAGAATCAACCGCCAATTGCGCGGTATCGGAAGCTCTGGATCATTATTAGACCAATAGCGGAGGCATCGATTGGATGCGGTAAAAGTTGGGCTGCTCGGCGTGGGCACCGTGGGCGGCGGCACCCTCAAGGTGCTGCAGCGGAACTCCGAAGAGATATTCCGCCGGGCGGGGCGTGCCATCGCCATTGAGCGCGCTGTGGTGCGTGATCGGACAAAATCGCGCATTTGTCCGCTGGACGGCATTCAATTATCCGATGATCCACTCAGCGTCGTCGACGATCCCGACATTCAAATCGTAGCCGAATTCATCGGTGGCCTCGAGCCCGCACGAACGCTGATCCTGCGCGCTATCGCTCAGGGCAAGCACATCGTCACCGCCAACAAAGCGGTCATCGCTCTGCACGGCAACGAGATATTCGATGCCGCGCACAAGGAGGGGGTGATGGTGGCGTTTGAGGCGGCGGTGGCCGGCGGCATACCGGTAATTAAGACGGTGCGCGAAGCGATGGCCGGAAACCGCGTGGAATGGCTCGCGGGCATCATCAACGGCACCAGCAATTTCATCTTGAGCGATATGTACCTCCAAGGCCGCACCTTCGATGAAGCCCTGGCACAGGCGCAGCAGCTAGGGTATGCGGAGGCCGATCCCCGCTTTGATATCGATGGCACCGATGCCGCCCATAAGCTGACCATACTGTCGGCGATCGCCTTCGGGATCCCCTTGCAGTTCGATAAGGTCTACCGCGAAGGCATAGACCGCATCCACCCCGATGATGTCGCCTATGCACGGCAACTCGGTTACCGGATCAAACACTTAGGGATCGCGCGCCATACCGGTGAGCGGATCGAGCTGCGCGTGCATCCCGCTCTGGTCCCCGAACGCCGGCTGTTAGCAAACGTCGATGGGGTGATGAATGCGGTGCTGATCAAAGGGGATGCCGCCGGGCCCATGGTCCTGTATGGGGCGGGAGCCGGGGCCGAGCCGACGGCTTCCGCGGTGGTAGCCGATCTGGTCGATGTCGTGAGGGCCTTGACCGCCGATCCGGGAAATCGTGTACCCCATCTCGCCTTCCAACCCGATGCCTTGTCCGATCGGTCCATCGCGCGCATGGAAGACGTGGAGACGGCGTATTATCTGCGCATCAGCGCGCTCGACCGCCCCGGCGTGCTGGCCGATGTGACACGCATCCTGGGCGATCTCGAGATCAGCATCGAGGCGATACGGCAACAAGAGCCTAGCGGCGAACAAACCCATGTACCGATCGTGATCCTTACACATAGCGTGCGCGAGCAGGCTATGAACCGCGCCATCGCGCGCATCCAAGGGCTGGAATCGATTCAAGGCGACGTGATGCGGATCCGACTGGAAACATTGAAGTAACACGCCCATGGCCGGTCAAACGAAAAAAAGATGGGGCAGCATGAACACCCGTTATTCCGGTTTGATCGAGCGCTATCGGCATCGGCTGCCGATCGCTGATGACGCTCGCGTGATCAGCTTGGGCGAGGGCAACACCCCCCTCATTCGCTTGCACAACATCCCCCGCCTGCTGCACCGAGAGGTCGACATCTATGTCAAGTACGAGGGGCTTAACCCCACCGGCTCGTTTAAGGACCGAGGCATGACGGTGGCGGTGACCAAAGCGGTGGAGCAAGGGGCGCGCGCCATTATCTGCGCTTCCACCGGCAATACCTCGGCCTCGGCGGCGGCTTACGCCGCCCGCGCCGGGATCGCCGCGTTTGTGTTGATCCCGGAAGGAAAGATCGCCTTGGGCAAGCTGGCCCAGGCGATGATCCAGGGGGCTTTGGTGATTCAGATCGAGGCTAATTTCGATGACGGCATGCGGCTGGTGAAAGAGATCGCTGAAGATACCCCCGTCACCATCGTCAACTCGATCAATCCTCATCGCTTGCAAGGCCAAAAGACAGCCGCGTTCGAGATCATCGAGGAGTTGGGCCAGGCTCCGGATTACCATTGCCTGCCGGTGGGCAACGCCGGAAACATCAGCGCCTATTGGATGGGATACCAGGAATATTTTAACGAGGGCATGGTCGATAACCGGCCCCGCATGTGCGGCTACCAGGCGAGCGGTGCCGCGCCGTTTCTGCGCGGCGAAATGATCGACAGCCCCGAAACCATCGCGACCGCGATCCGCATCGGCCATCCGCAGTCCTGGGACCAAGCATGGGCGGCGCAAAAGGAGTCCGAGGGTTGGTTCGCGGAATTGAGCGACGAGGAAATACTGGCCGCCCAAAAATTGCTCGCCGAACGGGAAGGAATATTTTGCGAGCCTGCCTCGGCGGCCTCGCTAGGAGGCGCGATGCGGGATGTCAATAGCGGCAAAATCCGAGAAGGGAGCCGGGTGGTCTGTACCTTGACCGGGCACGGGCTTAAAGACCCGGACACCGCGATCCGCCAAAGCGCCGTGCAGGTGGTGAAAATACCCGCCACGCGCGAGGCGGTGTCCCGGGCAATCGAAAAAAACCTCAAGTAGCCCTTGCTCGCGACACGCGTTTTCACGTTCGAATGAAAAATGCCATCACCTTGGTGGTTCCAAGGCTGTTTGCTGCAGAACCGACCGCTGATATGCCCCTACGTGCGCCCGCTTTGGAGTTTCTGTTATCGCGGGCAGAGGTCAGCGAGCCGGAGCTTGTCGGCGCGGATTACTACACCCGCTTGCTTTGGCTGTTTGGGATCCAAACGCAGCTGGGCGAGGAAGCGCCGGTCGCGGCGATCAGCCATCTCATCGATTTAGACACCGGGCACGAGGGGTTCTGGATCCGGGCCGATCCGGTGTCTCTCCGGCCGGATTTACACCGGCTGGTTTTGTACGATGCTTTTCCCTTGGAACGAGAGCAAGCACTAGCCCTGGCCCAGGAGGTGAGCACCGTGTTAGCCGATCAGGGATGGCACATCGACATCGGACACGATGTTCGCCGCTGGTATATACGCTTGGATGAGTTGCCACGCTTACGCACCCATCCTCCGCGTGAAGCATGGGGCCGGCATATCGATCCGTTTTTACCCCAGGGACCCGAAGCCATGCGCTGGCACGGCATCATCAATGCCATCCAAATGGCCTTGCACGATTGCGCCGTTAACCGGGCCAGAGAACGCAGCAGGGTTCTTCCCATCAACAGCGTTTGGTTTTGGGGCGCAGGCGCCCTCCCCTCGCCGGTTCCCTCACCCTGGAGTCGCCTGGTCAGCGACGAAGCCTTCGCGTTGGGATTAGCCACGCTGTGCCAATGCCCTATTTCCCATGGAACCGGTGTCTCGGAATGCTTCGCTGACGAGGGGGAGGTATTGGTGGCCTTATCCACAGAGCTGCTACAGCCAAACGATGTCGAGGCATGGAAAACCCTGGTCGAGACCTTGGACGGTGACTGGGTGGATCCGATATTACGTCGCTTAAAGAGCGGCAGGCTAAGCACTGTCACGCTAGACACCTTGGATAAGGTCTACCGCTTAACGGCTGCCGGAATGCGGCGTTTCTGGCGCCGCAAAAGACCGCTCCGGGCTTATCTCCGAACGAGCTCGCCACAAGCCCATAGTCAGCCTTGAGCATGTGGAAGACAATCGTCCGCCGCCCGCCAGGCCCGGATGATGGCTTGCCCCACGAGCTTCACCCCGTGCTCAGGCGTGTGCTCGCGGCGCGAGGGATCTGCTCGCCGGCCGATCTCGATCTCTCACTACAGCGCTTGCTTGGCTACGACTGCCTTTCGGGCATAACGGGTGGAGTGGATCTTCTCGTTTGCGCCCTCAAAGCACAACAGCGGATAGTGATCGTCGCCGATTTCGATGCCGACGGCGCCACCGCTTGCGCTGTTGCCGTGCGCGGGCTGCGCTTGCTCGGTGCGAGCAAGCTCGACTATATCGTCCCCGATCGCTTCCGCCACGGTTACGGCCTCAGCCCCGAGATCGTGGACGCCGCCAAAGCGCGAGAGCCGGATCTGCTGATCACCGTCGACAATGGGATCTCCAGCCTCGAGGGCGTGGAGCGGGCGAAACGCTACGGAATGCGGGTGCTGATCACAGACCATCACCTTCCGGGCGCTCAATTGCCGCTGGCCGATGCGATCGTAAATCCTAATCTTTCCGGCGACGGCTTTCCGAGCAAGCACCTGGCAGGCGTTGGGGTCATGTTCTATCTGCTCGCGGCGCTGCGAGCACGGCTGCGCGAGTCGGGCGCATTCCAAGGCATGCAGGAGCCCAATCTCGCGGGCTTGCTCGATCTCGTGGCGGTGGGCACTGTGAGCGATGTGGTTCCCTTGGATAAGAACAACCGGGTATTGGTAGCCCAAGGCCTGTCGCGGATCCGGGCCGGGCGTTGCTGCGCGGGGATCAAAGCCATCTGCCGGGTTGCCGGGACCGATCCTGGGCGATTGACGGCGCAGGACCTAGCTTACGTCCTCGGTCCCCGGCTCAATGCGGCCGGCCGCCTGACGGACATGTCCTTAGGGATCGAATGTCTGCTCACCGATGATGATGAGATCGCTAGCGCTCTTGCCGCACGGCTGCAGGGCTTAAACGATGAGCGGCGCGAGATCGAAACTCGGATGCACGCGCAAGCCACCGAATCCTTGCGCCGACTGCTGTTAAGCCCCTCGGCGCCGCTACCTTATGGACTCTGTCTGTATGACCCAGATTGGCACCAGGGTGTCGTGGGCATTCTCGCCTCGCGCATCAAGGATCGCCTCCACAGGCCCGTGATCGCCTTTGCGCCCGATGGGGAGAACGGGCTTAAAGGATCGGGCCGCTCGGTTGCGCAAGTGCATATCCGTGATGTCCTAGCCAGAATGGACACTCGCGATAAGGGATTGATCAAACGCTTCGGAGGTCATGCCATGGCCGCCGGCCTTTCCTTGGCGCGCGAGCACTTCGAGCGCTTCTGTGCCGCCTTCGATGAATCCGTCAAAGAGCACCTGGAACCCGCCGATCTGCAAGGGGTGATCGAGAGCGACGGTGAGCTGAGCGAGGCCGAGTTCAGTCTCGCCTTGGCCGAGGCGCTGCGTAGCGCCGCGCCCTGGGGACAAGGCTTTCCCGCGCCGCTCTTTGATGGCCAATTCGAGCTGCTGCAACGGCGGGTCGTCGGCCAAAAACACCTAAAGATGACGCTGCGCGTCGGGACCCAGGGACGGGTTGTCGATGCGATCGCGTTTCATACCCTGGATGAGGGCTGGCCAGGCGACGTGCGCACGGTCGAGCTGGGTTATCAGTTGGACGTAAACGAATACACCGGAGAGCGACGCTTGCAGTTATTAGTCGAACAGGTGCGCCCGTTGTCGTGATCGGAAAGCGATCCATTCAGAAACAAACAACATCGGTTGCAGACTGAGGTGCCGCGATTTGCGATAAAATTTCGTCGAGTTCCGGCACGAGGGTCATCTCTTAACTCCCTTCAATTGGGCGCTTTGGATACCACCGTCGGGCCGGATGGGATGAGCTTCCCGGGCTGGAAACTGCCGATGGCCACGGCACCGAGGTGATCACCATGAACGTGCCTAGGCGCAGCAAGAGTCCCCAAAGAATGAGCGCGGCGCCCGTTACAGTCAATTCCAATAGAGGTATGAGTCTGAACGATCGGTTTTGAATTGCTAATTGAATAACCGATTGTTGTTGCCTGTGGAGCTTGTGGACAGCCGCCGACCTGTGGGCAAGCGGTGGGAAACGCG
>JBOIEG010000388.1:0-3828 GCA_050740915.1 Gammaproteobacteria bacterium
TGGACGGCCACCGTCGAGGACATCATCAAGAAGATCGAGCGGGCGCGGGTCAAGATGGAGCAGATCAAGCCCGGATCCACCCTGCCCCGAGGGAAAAAAGAAGGCGGCTTAACTGTAAAGTTATTTAAGAGACACTACACTAGGGTAGGTGAAAGGTGCGTGCATTTTGCGATATCGTCTCCCAGGGATCCTTTTTCTTGCGCATCCTTCCCATGGCGATGATAGCGGGCTGTGGTACCCTGCCGGCAAAACGAGACGTCACCCCCTCTGACGAAAATAAACCGGCCCGGCAGCACGAGCAACCATCGAGCGAGTCGTATGTGGTCGATGGCAAACGCTATTACACTTTAGACACCAGCAAGGGCTTCGTCGAGACCGGCTTCGCATCGTGGTATGGTTCACAATTCCATGGCCGGCGTACCTCCAGCGGCGAGATTTACGATATGTACCAGATGACGGCCGCCCATAAGCATTTACCATTACCCACTTACGTCAAGGTAACGAATCTGTTCAACGGGCGCAGCGCCATTATGAAGATCAACGACCGCGGCCCTTTTATTCCAGGGCGTGTTATCGATCTTTCCTACGCCGCCGCGCTGAAGTTGGACATCGCCGCTGAAGGCACTGGCCCGGTAAAGATCCAGGCCTTAGATTTCGAGAACGAAAAGAGCGCGAAGCATTCCTTCGCTATGCCATCCAACACTACCCAAGCAGAGAAAGCAGTCGTGTTTTTGCAAGTTGGGGCGTTTGAGAGTCTGGCAAACGCAGAGCGTTTGCGCCATAAAGTGAGGAAAATCCTTCGACACACCGTACGGGTACACAAAACCGTGACCGCGAACAGGTTGCTCTACCGCGTGCATATTGGACCATTCCCCAATGCAGAGACAGCCGATAGCGTTTGGCCAAGGTTATCCCACTTGGGGTTGCGGGATTACCGGCTGGTGTCAAACTAATCCGATCTTCTATGGCGTTATAAACACATGAGATCTCGAGGGAGAACTGCCGTTACAGGCTTGAGCTTAGCGTTGTCCCTATTCGCCAGCAGCGCAACCGCCACCGAAATGGTGCCGAAGCCGCCACCGATCACGGCTAAAGCCCATATTCTGGTCGATGCCGACAGCGGGCAGGTGCTATCGGAAGAAAACGCCGATACCGCCTTGGAACCGGCGAGCCTTACCAAGATTATGACCGTATACGCAGTGGCTGCCGGACTGAAGCAAAACGACATTCATCTTGACGATGACGTCGTGGTGAGCGAGAAGGCTTGGAAGGCGACGGGCTCACGCACGTTTATCGAGGTCGCCAAGGCGGTGAAGGTGAAGGATCTGCTCTTGGGTGCGATCGTTCAGTCGGGCAATGACGCGAGCATCGCCTTGGCGGAGCATCTGTCAGGCAGCGAGGAGGTGTTTGCAGAGCTAATGAACCTTTACGCTGCGCGCTTGGGGCTGAAGGGTTCGCATTTTACGAACGGCAGCGGCCTTCCTCACCCTGATCACTATATGACGGCGCGGGACGCGGCCCTGGTGACCGTGGCCCTGATCCGCGATTTTCCAGAGATCTATAAATCGTTTTCAATCAAAGAGTATACCTATAATGGGATCCCCCAACACAATCGCAACCGGCTATTGTGGTTAGACCCGACGATCGACGGGGTAAAAACCGGCCATACCGAAAAAGCAGGGTATTGTCTGGTCGCCTCGGCGCGCCAGAAGCAAATGCGCCTGATCTCGGTCATCCTGGGCGCGCAAAGCGAGTCGGTGCGCACACAAGAGAGCCAGTCCTTGCTCAAATACGGCTTCCGCTCCTTTGAGACCCATCGCTTGTTTACGGCCTTGCAGCCGCTGGCTAAGGCTCGGGTGTGGAAAGGCGAAAGCCCGGAGGTTGCGCTCGGGCTTGAGCGCGACCTATTTGTCACTATTCCGAGACGTCAAGCGGGAGAGCTTAAAGCCTCTGTCGATCTACCGCAGCGAATCACCGCGCCGCTGAATAAGGGTGAGCACAAGGGTGTGTTGAAGGTCGCCCTCGGCGAGGGCGCGTTGCTGAATCGTCCCCTGATCGCACTGCAAGCGGTAGCAGAAGGCGGGATCATCCAGCGTCTGGCCGATGAGCTCAGGTTGCTTCTGAAGTAGGTCAAAGGTGTCCTTGGTTTATTTGAACGGCGCTTTTTTGCCATTACGGCAGGCGTGCATTCCGGTGATGGACCGGGGGTTTATCTTCGGGGATGCTGTGTACGAGGTTATTCCGGTCTACTCGGGTCAGCCCTTCCGGTTGGAGCAACACTTGGTGAGATTGGAGAATAGCCTTGCGGCCGTGCGCATCGAAGTCCCTTTCCCGCGTGAGCACTGGCGATCCCTCATTGGCAAGATCATCGCCGATAACGGTGGCGGCGATCAAAGCTTATATATTCAGCTAAGCCGGGGGGTGACCGAACGCGACCATGTGCCGGCCGCCGCTGCAACGGCGACGGTATTCATCATGAGCAAGCCGTTGCGAGCTTGCGTGTATCCTGAGCCCGTTGCGGCCATCGTTTGCCCGGATTTTCGCTGGGGACGTTGTGATATCAAGACTACATCCCTGCTCGCGAACGTGCTTTTGCGCTATCAAGCGGTGGATGCCGGAGCCTGGGAGGCGATCCTGGTTAAGGACGGATGGTTAACCGAGGGGGCGGCCAGCAACGTCTTCGTGGTGGATCGCGGCGTGATCAAGACCCCGCCCAGAGGCCCGCATTTACTCCCCGGGATCACCCGTGACTTGCTCGTTGAAATGCTCCGAGCGAATGATAGTTCCTGCGCGGAAACGCCGGTTTCCGAGGCAGAGTTGCGGCAAGCGCAAGAGATCTGGTTGACTAGCTCTACCCGCGAGATCGTCCCCGTGGTGCGGCTTAACCAAATGCCTGTTGGCGAAGGCGTGCCCGGCCCTCTGTGGGTCAAAGTCAACGCCATGTATCAGCAAGCCAAACAGGCGTTTGTTTTCGAGGATCGGTGATTCTTCTGGTGCCAAACACCAGCGATCGTATTTCGCGATGGAAATCTTTAGGGCGTTCGTGATCGAGGCGGCGCACCGGCTACCACATGTGCCCGAAGGGCACAAGTGTCAGCGTCTGCATGGGCATTCTTTCCACATCCTGGTGTATGTGGGTGGCCGGCTCGATGAGCACACGGGTTGGGTGATGGACTTCTCCGATGTGGCTACGGCTTTTCAGCCGATCTTTGAACAGATCGATCATCGTTATCTGAACGAGGTCGAGGGATTAGAAAACCCCACCAGCGAGAACCTCGCACGCTGGATCTGGAGCCGTCTTGTGCCGCGTTTGCCGGGCTTGTGCAAGATCGTGGTCAAAGAGACTTGCACCGCAGGCTGCGTTTATGTCGGCGATGACCGTTAGCTGCGGTGTAATGCGAGCCAATCAACTGCGGTTGGACTTTTCCTCATTCGCCTATGTGCTGGTCCAGACGTTGTGACGTCTGCGTCTGCAAGGACATAGCGTCTACGGCGCTCGGCCTCGCCGACCACGACCCCCTTGACGCGCAGGAACGCACCACCGCTGTCGGCAGCGGAACTACCGTTGAAGTCTGTTGGCCGCTTTCGGAGCTCCGACACCTATTGGTTAAGCCGTTTTCGATCGCGTACGCTGTTATCCCGGCCGTATTATGCAGCCCGACCTTCTCATGGCGCTCGACCTGTGCTTTTCAATCGTCTTAGGCCTGAGAGGCTGTGAAAAAACCTCCTGGGACAGGGGAATGATGAGAAGGGAGCTGGTAAAATAGCGGGAACACAACTGAAGCAACGGTATCCCTCATGGCAGACGAAGCATCCAGGGCTTTATTT
>JBOIEG010000389.1:0-1253 GCA_050740915.1 Gammaproteobacteria bacterium
GCTCGGGATCTCGCGTTCCGGCGGTGCTCGGAATCCTCATGTATTTCAATATACACTGCGGTTCCTGCGCTCCGGCGGAACGCGACCTTCCTTCGCTCGCGACGGTTTTTTCACAAACTCTCAGTGATTATAAGTTTTCACTGATGGAATACGGCCGGTGCGCACAACAGCCTGCGATCAGCAAGGGCGGCGGTCAATATGAGCGGCGATCGATCATGCGGATATTGATACTCGGAGCCGGGGCAATCGGCGGGTACTTCGGCGCACGCCTGATCGAGGCTGGCGCCGATGTCTCGTTTCTGGTGCGGCCGGGCCGCAAAGAGACGCTACTTCGCAGTGGACTCCGAATAAACAGCCCGCTCGGAAACTTTGATCGCCAGGTCAGAGCCTTGACCGCCCAGGAATTGAGAGGGCCGTACGAGGGCGTCATCCTGGCGTGCAAGGCATATGACCTTGGTGCGGCGGCAGCGGCGGTGGCGCCGGCAATGGGCCCCAAGAGTGAGCTGCTGCCACTCCTGAACGGATACTCGCACCTGGAGAAGTTGGACGAGTTGTTCGGCGCGAATCGAGTATTGGGCGGGCTTGCTCACCTGCAAGTGCGTCTGTGCGACGACGGCGCGATCGAGCACATGAGCCCGCTCAATGCGATCACGTTCGGTTCCCGGAACACGGTCTCCTCGCCGCTTTGCGAGGAGTTGGGCAGAAGGTTCGCCGCAACGCCCGTGCAAGCGACTCAAACGCAAGACATAGAGCTTGCCATGTGGGAGAAGTGGGTGTTTCTCGCAACTTTCGCCGGCATGACCTGCTTGATGCGCGGCAATGTCGGAGAAATCGTTGCTACTCGCGATGGGAAGGCGTTCTGCCTGAGCCTCCTCGACGAATGCGCGCGCATCGCGCTCGCCTGTAGCGGTCGGTCCATGCCGTGAGTCAAGCATGGATGAAGCCCGGCGCTTTCTCACCACGAAAGGCTCGCCGGCCACCTCCTCAATGTACCGCGACGTTCAGAGAGGCGCCCGCACGGAGAGCGATCACATTTTGCGGGACTTGTATCTGCGTGCCGTTGCGAAGGGCGCGGTAGCGCCGATGCTTAGGATCGCCGTCTGCAATCTCGAGATGCACGAACAAAGACTGAGAGTTTGTGAAAAAACCGTCGCGAGCGAAGGAAGGTCGCGTTCCGCCGGAGCGCAGGAACCGCAGTGTATATTGAAATACATGAGGATTCCGAGCACCGCCGGAACGCGAGATCCCGAGCG
>JBOIEG010000390.1:0-1939 GCA_050740915.1 Gammaproteobacteria bacterium
CCGCAGGCCAGATAGCTGTCCTCTCGCGCACAGTCCTGGCTCGGATTCTGCGCCTCGATAGGCGCACTGGAATCTCGGCCAAGGCGGATCTGACGGCGCCTCCACAGACCTGCCGAAAGGACACGAAGTATATAGTCCAAAAGGATGCAATCCGGCTTCTCTAAGGCTATCCGCGCGAGCGCTTCTGCGCCGGATTCCGCCTCGGTGATGATAAATCCGGTCGCAGCTTCTTCGTTGAGCAGGTGGCGACATAGAGCCCTGGCCCCGGGATTGTCGTCCACGACCAGGATCGACAACGGCGCTTTAGAACGGGTCATCCGTGGAGCAGTAGCGCATGAGCCGCGATCCCCACCCCAGAAGGCAAGACATCGTGGGCACGGACTTGCTGCGCTGGATCAACCGTTCGTGCTCGTGTGACGTGATGTAAAAGCGGCCCCTGTTTTAGAAACGCTGCACGCTGATAGCGGAGGCGCTCATCGCGCTCAGAGCTTGTGAAAAAATCTGCTGCGCTCGGGATCTCGTGTTCCGGCGGTGCTCGGAATCCTCATGTATTTCAATATACACTCCGGTTCCTCCGCTCCGGCGGAACACGACCTCTCTTCGCTCGTGACGATTTTTTCACAAGCTCTCAGGCCGTGGGGAACTTCACCACCTCGAGCCAGAAGTCCTCGATCGTCCTCACCACTCGGATGAACTGGCTAAAATCCACGGGCTTGACGATGTAACAGTTGGCGTGGAGATCATAGGATTTCAGGAGGTCCTCTTCGGCCTCCGAGGTGGTTAGCACCACCACCGGAATGCGCTTGAGGAGGCGGTCCCGTTTGATCTCTCCGAGCACCTCGCGGCCGTCGAGCTTGGGCAGGTTCAGGTCGAGGAGGATGAGATCGGGCTGGCGCTTGTCGGCATAAGGCTCCTCATGACGCAGGAAGGCGAGCGCCCCCATCCCATCGCCCACCACGTGCAGCACATTGTGCACCTTGGCTTCCTTCAAGGCTTCCTGCGCCAGGCGCACATCGCCAGGGTTGTCTTCCACCAACAAGATTCCAATCGCTCTCGCGTTCATCGTCGATGCCTCTTGCTATGGTAAAATGAAAAGTCGCACCTTGCCCCGGCTGCGGCTCCACCCAGATGCGCCCCCCGTGCCGATCCACGATCTTCTTGCAGATGGCAAGCCCGATCCCCGTGCCCGGATAACGCCCCGGCCCGTGCAGGCGCTCGAAGATGACAAAGACGCGCTCGGTGTACTGCGGCTCGATTCCGATGCCGTTGTCTCGCACCGAGAACGCCCATTCGCTCGGGTGCTCCGCGGCCTCGATGCGAACCTTCGGGGGCTCTTCGCCACGAAACTTAAGTGCGTTGCTGATGAGGTTCTGAAACAGCTGTCCGAGCTGAATAGGGTCGCCCGCGACCTTGGGCAGGGGAGCGTGGGTCACGGTGGCGCCAGTCTCCGCGATGGCCCGTGCGAGATCGATAAGTGTTGTCTCCAAAACCGCCTCGCAATCGACCGACACTAAGGGCTCCCTGCCGGTGGTGACCCGGGAGTAGGCCAGCAGATCGTTGCTAAGGGCCTGCATGCGCTTGGCGCCATCGACCGCATAGCCGATGAACTCGTGAGCATCGGCATCCAGGCGGCCCTGGTAGCGGCGCTCGAGCAGCTGTAGATAGCTTGCCACCATACGCAACGGCTCTTGCAGGTCATGGGAGGCGACATAGGCGAACTGTTCCAACTCGGTGTTGAGCGGTCCAGGGTTCGCCGATACGACTCAACTCCTTGGCGCAGCCGGTGCTTTTCGATGGTGTTACCGATCGCACGCCTGAGAGTTTGTGAAAAAACCGTCGCGAGCGAAGGAAGGTCGCGTTCCGCCGGAGCGCAGGAACCGCAGTGTATATTGAAATACATGAGGATTCCGAGCACCGCCGGAACGCGAGATCCCGAGCG
>JBOIEG010000391.1:0-7711 GCA_050740915.1 Gammaproteobacteria bacterium
CATCATCAAGAAGATCGAGCGGGCGCGGGTCAAGATGGAGCAGATCAAGCCCAGATCCACCCTGCCCCGAGGGAAAAAAGAAGGCGGCTTAACTGTAAAGTTATTTAAGGGACACTACACTAGCAGCCTGTCGGATTTAGCAAGAACCTACTGCGGCGGTGGGAAATCGGTCCATATTTCCGAACATTTTCGTTAAGTAGTTACCACTGTTCGCCTCAAACGATCGAAAATCTGTCCTCGATGTCCCACGCGCCTCGCTACGGTTCCCTAAGTCCGACACCCACGACAGATCCCGGTGATCGGGCGCAAGATCCTAAGGCAGACGGAGATCCCCTTCAGCCAGTGCTACATGGAGCAGGTGCTCTTTGATAATTCCGAGATCACCCGACAATTGTAGCCCTGTTTCACAGCCACTTCGATCCCGATCGGCGGTGCCATGCGGCGACCCAAAGTTCCGCGCTAGCGGCACAGATCGAAGACGATTTAGAGGGGGTAGCGAGCCTGGATGAGGACAGGATCCTGCGCCGTTTTCTGGCTGTCATCCGAGCGATGTTGCGTACCAATTACTTTCAGAAAGATGCCGCCGGACTACCCAAGGATTACCTCTGTTTCAAGGTCTCGCCCTCGTTGCTCCCAGAGCTGCCGATGCCCCGACCTATGTTTGAGATCTTTAACACCGATTTTATCGATAATTCGGGGGGAGTGGATTGTTCGGATAGGGAGGTCAATATCAAGATTGCGCTCGACGTGGCGATTCAAGAGAAAATGTCCCTACGGCAACGCAATCGCCTGCTCGCGCGGATGAAGGATGAGGTTGCGAAGCAGTTCCTTCAAAACAACGACCGCCAAGCCCGAGCGATTAGCGTCGCCGCACTGAAATCCATGACCCATTTGGATTGGTACGCTCGTTTGATCAATGTTCTTGAACGAGCCCCAAGTCCGACAGGCTCCGAGACGCCACTTCTGTGGCGGTCTGAGGGCACTTCGATTAATTCGAGCACTTTTAAGCGTACTGGTAACTGGCAAGCAGTGCCCGCCCTTTGCGGGTTAAATACCCGTCATCACTGACATAGCCCTTTTCTACCGCGAGCTTATACCAAGCCTCTAGGCCAGCGCTGACGAGATATACGAATCCGTCGCCGTAGTGGTGACTCAGGAGCTCCGCTAGTTGGGGTTCTGGCAGTTCGGCTTGAGAAAAGGGGATGCTTTCAGTCATTGCTTCGGGGGGCATGGTCTCATTCCTTAGTAAAAACGCTGTGTGTTTATAAAGCAACATTTAATTCATAGGATAGCGAACTTTACAACAGTCGTAAATACTTTAAATGGCGTTTTGAGAAGCGCTTGGCAATAAGCATAAGCAGGCTAATTGGTTAACCAAAGGTTTACGGAAGAGCTCAAAAAGATATGTTGCTCAAATGGGACAACCGTTGGCGGCTGATCTCGTTTAAGGTCAACCGCAGCGGGTCAAAGTGGTGGACGCTGCCGTCATCGCGCAAGGGCGCTGTTACCTTGTTGTAGCAATTATCGTGTAATTTAATACTAGTGTAGTGTCCTTTAAATAACTTTACAGTTAAGCCGCCTTCTTTTTTCCCTCGGGGCAGGGTGGATCTGGGCTTGATCTGCTCCATCTTGACCCGCGCCCGCTCGATCTTCTTGATGATGTCCTCGACGGTGGCCGTCCGAATGAAGGGCTTGGGATTTTGGTTCCAGGCTTGCCTAAATTCCTCGATCGCCTCTTTTAAATCCGGCACGCTCACGAAGCTGCCGCGCCGGGGCGATCTCCCAGCCCTCCCCGATGCCCTGCTCGCGGACCCGCGTGCGCCACAGTTGCACGGTGGGCCGGCTTACGCCGAGTTCTTCGGCGATCGACACATTGTTCTGACCCGCCAGGGTGCCCAAGATAATCCGGCAGCGCAGCGCCACCTGTTGCGGAGTTCCGTGTGCGGATCCCCATGTCTCCAGCGGCGTGCGTTCAGCCGGCTGCAACTTGATCGCCACGCCGGTGGTCGGCATGAGCGAGACCATAGCAATCACTGGAAAGTCTGTAAAGTTATTTAAGGGACACTACACTAGGTTCTTAGTGGAATGGTGTCTTTGAGAGGACGTTTCGTAGCTCATTGCGCTTAAAATACGCTGGGAACACGATACCCAATACAGCTAAACGTATGCGCCTCCCCGGTCGAGCATAGAAGCCTGTCGTGGTAAGGCTGACCGTTTAGCGTACCGCGGAGTGTCAGCGCGTAGGGGCCGGCAGGGTTGGGGAGAAACTCGACCAGATAGGAGCCCACTGCGGAATTAGCGGGCTTCAAAAACCCGAGCTTCTGGGACGCCAGTACCTCGGCGTTCGGATCCTCCGCGGCGAGCAACTCGACGCTCGCCTGCAGTCTTACCTTATCTTCAGGGTGGGTTTCGGGATCGTTGGGGTCGTTGTCCGACTCATCGATGTACCTGCCGTCCATGAAATTTCCATCCGCATCGTATACAACATCGGCGTAAGCGAAAATCTCATAGCCGTTCGCTTCCAATACGTACGCGGGTTCGTTATTCATGCCAAGAAAAAACCCTACCGTTCCATCGCCAACCGGTACAAACAGGTGCCGAAGCGGAACGCTGTTGGGTCTTAATTGCACGCCTCCCGGTGTGACTTGCACTGCCGAGGCCGATGCGAAAACGGTGGTCCCTATAGCTAGAACGAGCGTCTTAAATAATGTACTGTTCATACTAGTCTCCTCTTTAATCGACGTATAAAAAACGTAAGAATTACCTTGAAACGCATGTCATAAGTCACGGTCGGGATCCTGCTTACCCGGCACCATCGCCCTGACCAAAGAATCGCAACTCGCGCGATCGAGAAGGCAATTCAGGCAAGGTGCTAGCACACAGGAAATGAGCATGATCGACCGTTTCTTCTTCACGGCAATTCCCCTCGGTTTTAGAACCCGTCATCGGCCTGGATACTGACTACGTGTACAGTTCAAAGGCTCAGACGGCGCGATGATAACAGGTATTCAATACTTTGCAATGCGACAAATTGTCGCGCGACAATTTGTCGCACCCAAGCTATTCTGTGATGGGCACCCTATCGGTGATGAGCCGAGCATTGGCGACACCGCTGTTGGACCTACGTACAGGTATACGGCAGATGGCTCCGCGATTTCCTCGCGACGGCAGGGTACGGTGCAAGCTAGATCGTGCGACGGCGGTGCCTGCGACAATTTGCCGCATTGACAAGCACCATACTTTCAATAAACTCTCCGCCGGTAGCGCGCATCCGTCATGCGCTCGTATCGTCTAAGGATGTTCAGCTACTGCCTCGTGTTCACGGGAGCATGAGAAAACAATGGGCCTCGTGCAGGTCGTGCTTGCCCGTGGCCGCTCTTCGGAACCATTCGGGAGGTATTTATGATGAACCTAAAAAACTCATGCGTAGCGCTGCCCTGGTGTCCGGGGTCGCGCTCGCAGTACCTGTTCATGCCATCACGATCACCCCGGACGGCGTGCAGATCACGCCGGGCTCGGAGCCCATAGGGCATCTAGAGGTGGTGGTGAGCGACGATATCGTCTATTTCCTGGGTCTGAGTGTCGAGCCCGCCTATCTCCTCGAGCCCAACCGGGTCGAGGTCTTCGCATGCACCAATCTCGTTCGCGATCCGGCGGGGGTGCTCCAAGACTGCCGTTACATCAATGAGGCGGACAACGTGCCCGGTGACCCCTCGACCCATCCCGAGGACAAAGTCCGGCTCAAGGTCACGTTTGAGCTGCTCGCCGCGGAGGGCGAGGACGCCGAGGTCGTGAAACGGGCGAATCTGGGCAAGATGGAGGTCGTCACTCCGACGGAGGGCCATTACGCCACTAAGACCTTCCTGCCTTATCCCGCGGGAGCCATTGCCGTGATCATCTCGGGGACCATCAACGGTGTCAAGGCCGATAACCGCGTCGCGTGCGCGACCGGCGAACCCCACACTTACAGTTGCATTGAGTACCGCGTGCCCGCCGTGTTTTTCCCGTAGTCCGGGAAAGCCGGGCGTCATGAATCGCGGTATACCCATCTGTCAACCCATAACGGAGAATAGTTGCTATGAAATCGACACAGTTACTGATCGTGGCGGGTCTCATCGCCGTGACGACGAGCGCCTACCGGTCGGCGGACGCTGCCCAGTTCGCGCCCGGGATCGAGAAGAGATACGCGGACGGCAAGATCGTCGTCTACTACAACAACAGCTTCGGCCCGACGTGCCCCGCACAGGAAGGCGGGTGCCTGATAGGCGTGCTGCCCTACACGGACGTGGAGTACGATGCCGAGGACAACGTGATCAACGGGCGGTTGATCACGGAGGTCGGGGACACCGTCGATGACCCGAGCCCCTTCCCCAACGATAAAGTGGACCTCACGGCCGAGATCCAATTGCTGGAGAGCCGGGATCCGGCCGCGCCGATCCTGGAGCAAGAGCCCATTACCGACGAGACCGTCGATGGGGAATTGTTTCAGACCTTTGCCTTCCGATATCGTGGGGCATTTCTATCCCACAAGCCGGGGCCTATCGCGATCACGGTGCTTGGGACCATCACCGACGGGGTGAATAGCGTCGACGTCGACGAGAGGCTCGTCTGCAATGGCTTGGGCTTCGTGGACGGCGGGTTCAGTTGCATCGACGTGGTCAGGCGGCCCAAGGTGCCCATTCTACCCTTCGACAAGCCCTACACGGGCCAGCATTTGCGTACGGGGAACTAACGCGACGGAGATCCGCCCGGAAATTTCGGTGATCCAGCTTTGGTCGGGTGGGTTAGGACGCGCATCGAGCTTGAAACCAGCGGAAAACATAATGGTGACGCGCGTCCAACCCACCCTGCGGGTTCTTGTTGCAAATCATGGACGCATTGGCTCGGTGAGGCATTGAAGGAGACACACTGTTCACTGCACGCCGATGCGCTCATGACCGGCTACCGTAGCCTCCGGGACGAGTGAAACCTTGGACGGTCCATTCAGCGTCATTACTCCGGTTGGGACCACCGCCTTTTGAAGAGCGGCAGGGCAAAAACACCCGCTCCGGTCATGGTCCGTTAGCCGGCGCAGACGCTCTGTCGTCAGACTTCATGCGGACTGTGGCTCAGCTTGCGCTGTAAGGTTCGGCGGTGCATCCCCAGCCGCCGCGCCGCAGCCGAGACGTTGCCCTTGCAAACAACGACAGCCTGATTTAGGTATTCCCATTCCACGGCTTCGAAAGGCGTTGGCTTGCGGGGCAGCGGGACTGCGGCATTGCCCTGGGTCCGCCGAAATGCCGCAAGGATTTGCGAGACGGTCACCGGTTTAACGAGGTAATACAGGGCACCGAGCTTGATGGCTTCTATCGCGGTCGTGATGCTCGCAAACCCCGTCAGTACGACCACTCTCGGGGGTGAGGCAAAAGTGCATAATCTACGCACAACGGTGAGCCCCGAACCATCGCGGAGCCGTAGGTCAACCAAGCAGAATTTCGGTGGGCTCGATTCCGCGCGACGCAGTCCCTCCTCCACGCTGTGCGCGAGCGCGACGACGAAGCCGCGGTGGGTTAACGCATCGCCCACCACTTCGCAGAATATCTTGTCGTCGTCGATCAGTAATAACGAGCCGGTGGGATAGACCTTCGATCGTGGTAAAGCGTCATGCCCTTGTTCCATCAATACGATCTCCTGTCGCAAAACGTACCTATGGTGGGTTATGGGGGGGGTCCGCGTCGGTCCGCGTAGCTCTTTTTCACCCGCCTGCCGGGATTGCTAGACCTAAGTGCATAGCCCATTCACCGATTCAGGCCACGACGAACGCTTGCCTTTTGTGCACTAGCAAGTAGGCAGTCAACATGATTCAGAAGCGTTGTCATTCCGTACATGGATTGTACGGAATCCAGTCGCATGGATGCCTTCCTTGGCACTTGGATCCCGTACAATCCCCCGTATCGAGTACGGGGCAGCAACTGTGTTTTCTGTCAAGCGATTTTTGGGTTCCAGGATGCATTGAACATTCTCCGGAGTCTTGTTGCTCAACCACGCCTCCAACAACAGGGGATCGTTACGGTGATCCTCCGCACAGCACTCACTGATTGACCTGCGCAACACAAGGCAAGCAGCCTCGGCATCTGCTGTGGTGGCTGAACGAACGTGAATGTTCATGTGGTGGCTAACTCCGTGTTGAGCGGCGCGGGGCACGAACAGAACCCGAACGCCGCCGCTATTTCACCGCGTCCGCCTCGAACACAAAGTTATATCCCATACATCCCATACATCAATCGAGGCAAGACCGGTTATAGGTGGCTTAGGCGCTTCCAAGAGGAAGGTCTTAGGGAGCTTGTGGATCGCCCTCGCCGTCCTGAGCACTCGCCCCATCGGACCGACCCGGCGCTGGAGGCGGTGGCAGCCCTCCCCCTCCGAAGAACTCATTGCCCCAACCTTCCTCACTAAAACTTCACCCGCAGCGAACCGATAACCGTCAATGGCGCGCCGGGGAAGATCCCAAGCCGCGGACCTGTTTGAAAGAATACATCCGTGCCCTCGAAGTACTCTTTGTCGGTCAGGTTCTCGACATTCAGCTGTGCTGTTACCCGTGTTGGACCTAGGCTGCGGCTATAACCCGCAAAAGCATCCAGCCGCACATAGCCCGGCAGGATAAAATTGTTTTGTGGGTTTCCTTGCCGGTCGCCCACGGCAAACACGCCAAAACCAAGGCGCAGGCCTTGCAGTGCGTCGTAGTTCTTGAACTCATAAGTGAGAAATGCACTGCCGGAATGCAAGGATACGTTTTCCAGTTCATTTCCCTGAAGGCCCGAGTTGTCTTTGGTGACTTCCGTATCGGTGTAGGCATAGCTCCCGATGATGCCGAGCTCATCGGTGATCTGTCCCAGAACATCGAGCTCGATCCCCTGACTTCGACTCTCGCCAATGGGGATGGAATCAAAAGGATCCGGAGTGCTGAAATCATTGGTGAGAGTGTTCTCCTTGGTGAGATGATAAAAGGCCAAGGTGGCACTCAGCTTCCTGTCGAAAAGCTCGGTCTTGATGCCAGTCTCCCACTGTTCGCCGATTTCCGGCGGCAGGGTCCCACCACTCGCCGTCCGGCCATTATTCGTGCCGAAGGAGTTCGACCAGCTTCCATAAACGCCGATCCACGCCCAGGGGTGGTAGAGAATACCCACCCGTGGGCTGAATTGTTCATCCTCGTTTTCGTTTTGGTCTATGTCGGATGGGCCATCCAAGGATTCACTCGTCCCGAAGGCCACGGTAGCCCAGTCGTAACGGCCACCTCCGAGGATATGCAGCTTCTCGAAGAGGGTGATGTGGTCCTGAAAATAAACACCATACTGCTCGGTTTTGCCGGGGCCAAAAAACGTGGATTCGGGATCTGTGATGACTCTTGTGAATTTTGAGGGATCCACTCGTCCGTACGTAGGGTTGAAGATATCGATCGAAATCTCCGGATCGTGAAGATTACCCGAGTGACCCGGATCCCCCGGATCGGTGACCTCGACCGCTCTTAAGAGAGTGGATGCGTAGTCATAGTAGTCGTAGTGAAAGTCGAGCCCAGCCAGAACATCGTGCTTGGCGCCAAAGAGGCAGGGTAAGAGCATTAAAAGTGACTACCCGAACAGTACCTTAGCACGATAGTTGTCGTCCCAACCGGCTTTGAGGCGTTTTTGTTTGATACCCTTCTTAAGTGTTTTTTCTTGTTTAAGAAGGTTGA